>NZ_QJSX01000029.1 GCF_003217515.1 Deinococcus yavapaiensis KR-236
TAGAGCACCACCTTGCCAAGGTGGTTGTCGCGAGTTCGAATCTCGTCTCCCGCTCCAACCTAGGGTGCCCCTCCAATCACTGGAGGGGCACCCTAACTTGCATGTTAAGCACTTGACATCAGAGTCGAAAGAAAGCGTTGAACGAGGAGAACAAGGGTGCGTGCTACACTGCTTGAACGTTCGCGCGGAGCGAAAAGGAAGGAACGATATGACGAACGACCAAATGCCCGAGGAGTTGCGAGCGGCGGTTGATGCGCTGCAAGAGGGCCCTGTAGACGAAGACGCCCAAGCGGACGTCGAAGAGTTGGAAGACGAGGAATTCGTCGACGTCGACGATCTCGTTGCATTGCTCACGAAAATGCAAGAGACGTTGGACGAGCAATCGAAGGAATTGCGTGGCCTGCGCCGCGAAATGCGCGAACTTCGCGAGCAGATGAGTCCGCAAAATCGCGGTGGTTCCCAGCGCCGCGAAGAGCGCGACGACCGCGGCTTCCGTCCGCGCCAAGAAGGCTTCACGCCTCGTAACTCTGACGGTGATCGCGGCGGCTTCCAGCGTCGCGACGACCGCGGTGGTGACCGCGGCGGCTACCAAGGGCGCAGCGACGACCGCGGTGGTGACCGTGGTGGCTTCCAACGCCGCGACGACCGTGGCGGTTACCAAGGGCGCAGTGATCGCGGTGGCGACCGTGGCGGCTTTCAGGGGCGCAGCGACGACCGCGGTGGTGACCGTGGCGGTTTCCAACGCCGTGACGATCGCGGCGGTGACCGTGAATTCCGCCCTCGTGAAGACCGTGCTCCTCGCGAAGGATCGGGCGGCGATTTCCGGCCTCGTGCTCGCCGCGACCACGGCTGGAACGAACGCAAGCGCGACGAGTAAGGCTCCTCAGCATTCATAAAGACGAGCGACTTCAACTGGAGTCGCTCGTCTTTACGTTTCAGTTCGTCAGGAAGGTGCGAATGACGTCGTTCAGCACCCAGCGGCCCGCGGCGGTCGTACGAAGGTCAGGGCCGGATTGCTCGAGCCATCCCTTTCGGGCAAGAAGATCGAGGGTAGAGGCGTAGCGAGCTCGAACGTCGAGGTCGGCGCGCAGCGACAAGTCGTCCAAATCGACGCCTGCCGTGAGACGCAACCCCATGAAGAGCGCGTCCGTCACGAATTCCTCCGGCGTGATGGGATCAATGTCGCCAAGCTCTCCTGCCAACCAACCGGGAAGGGTCGGGTTCGTTCGGCGCTCGCCTTTCAAGTGCTGGTCCCGCGAAGGGTAATGACCTGCGGCGGAGGGACCTAGGCCAAGGTAGAAGCGGTTGGTCCAATAAGCGAGGTTGTGCCGCGACTCTGTCCCTGGCTTCGCGTAATTGCTGATTTCGTAGCGCTCGAATCCTAGCTCGCCGAGAAGGGTTGCCGTTCGCTCGAATCCCAGTTGCTCGTCGTCTTCGGAGACCGTGACGCCGCGCCGATCGAATTCCGTCCCGGGCTCGATGGTGAGGGTGTAAGCGCTGACGTGCTCGACGCCGAGCGCGACGAGCTCGCGGACGTCGGAATCGAGCGGTTGGCCGGGTACGGCCGTAATGAGGTCGCCCGAGACGCGAAAGCGGTGGCCGAGCAAGGTTCGAACGGCTTGGCGGGCGCTCGCGGCGTCGTGCTGTCGGCCCAGGAACTTGAGGGTCGCGTCGTCGAGACTTTGCACCCCGACAGACGCTCGATCGAAGCCGAGCGAGCGCCAATGGCGGGCGCGCGCGTCCGAGACGGTGCCCGGATTCACCTCCAAGGTGTTCTCGACACGGCCCCATCCCAGATGCTCGCGGACGCTGGAAACCAGTTCTTCCAACTCGCCGTCTCTCAGGAAGGACGGTGTTCCGCCGCCGAGGTAAACGGTATCCAGATCTACTTCGTACCGCTCGGCCAGCGTTCGGGCTTCCTCGCGAGCTCGCTTCAAATAAGCTTCCACTTGGCCCGCTGAGCGGGTTAGGACGTGAAAGTCGCAGTACGGGCAGATGCTCGGACAGAAGGGAACATGAATGTACAGGTGACGAACGACGGTCATACGTAGGTGAGGCTGTGCGGCGTTTGCGCCCACCACGTGTGCAGAACGCGGTGCAAGTCACTCGCGGTCGAGGACATTACGGGAACGCCGGCGCTGGTACAAGCGCTGGCGAGCGAACACGCGCCTTCCGGTGCGTCCAGCGTCAAAGCCGCCGTCCACGCCGGGAACACTCCACCTTCGTGGTAAGAGACGCCGCCGAGATCGACTTGCCGTGACGAGACTTCCACCGCTGGCCCACCTCGTAGGGTCGCTCCGACCACCACGGTCCCTTTGGGCTGCAAATCGTCGAGGGCGGCGAGAAGAGGAGTCACGTCGCTCGTGACGAGCACGTCGACGCGGCCTTTGAAGCGGGCGGCGCTCAGGACTTTCGCCACTTCGCCGAGCTTGTCGCCGCTGCAGACCACGAGCCAGTGATGCCCGCCTGTCGCACCTTGCCACTGCGCTCTCGGGCAGCCGTAAAGGTCCGACCAGACGCGCTCGGGGCCGTTCACGCGAACAACTCCATGAAGGCGCTGAAGGCGCCGCGCGTCTCAGGAGCGTTCTCGTACGTGAGTTCCGGATGCCATTGCACGCACACGAGGCCTTCGCCTTCCAGCGCCTCGACCCAGCCGTCGCGAGAACGCGCGACGACTTTGAGTGACGGCGCGACGGTATCGACGGCTTGGTGATGATGCGAGTTCACGAGAAGGTGGGTCGGGTGATGCCGCGCGAGAATCCCGTCTCCTTCGAAGACGACGTCGTGCGTCAAGGCATCGTACGGTCGACCTTGCGTGTGCCCGTCGAGATGCTGGTGAAGCGTGCCGCCCTCGAGGACGTTCACGAGTTGCAGGCCGCGGCAGATTCCGAGCACGGGCAACCCGCGCGCTCGAGCGGCCAGGTAAAGGGCGGCCTCCACTTCGTCTCGTAGCGTGTCCACGTCACCCAACTGTGGATGCGGCGCTTGACCGTATCGGTCGGGCGCGACATCCACGCCGCCCGTGAGCAGCAGGCCGTCGAGTTGAGCGACGAGGTCGTGGGCTGCTTCGGGCAGAAGCGGAAGCAGCGAGGGAAGGCCGCCAGCACGCCATAAGCTTTGCGCGTACGCGATGGCGGTGCCTTGGTAAGAACGCCCGAGGATGGGGTCGGAAAGGTGAGCGATGCTCATCCCGATGCGAGGCCGAGTCACTGCGAAATAATAGTGCGCCCGCGTGAGGGATGGAAACCGTTCGGCGGAACCGGCTGCCTGACGAGGAGGGCGGGCGCTTCTCCCGCTATCATGCTGATCGTGCGACTTCTGCTCGTGTCGGACATTCACGCCAACCTCGCGGCCTTCGAAGCCGTCCTCGCCGACGCGGATCGGCGTGGCTTCGACGCCGTGTACTGCCTCGGGGACGCGCTGGGGTACGGACCGAGACCTCGAGAGGTGATGCGACTTCTGCAAACTCGCGAAGCGAGCTGCGTGCTGGGCAACCACGACGCTTGGGCTCTGGAGTTCCTGCGCGGCGAAGCGCCCGTGCGCCGCGACGGCGTCGTCGGGCAGGCGTTGAATTGGCAGCTTTCCTGCTTGACGCCGAACGAGTTGGAGTTCTTGGCGCAGTGGCCCGACGGACGCGACGAACGCGTCGACGGCACGGACGTGCGTTTTCGGCACGGCTCGCCGATGTCCTACCTCGAGTACGTCGATTCGCTTGCCAGCGCGAGAGAAGCCTTCGGTCGCTGGGAGGGACGGGTGTGCTGCGTCGGTCATACCCACGTGCCTGGCGTCTACACGACGTTGCAAGGTCCGCCGGGCGACTGGCTGCGGTACCAGTCTCTGACGGCCGGAGGGCGCTTCTCGGTTCCGCCGAATGCTCGTGTCATCTTGAACCCCGGGTCGGTGGGGCAACCGCGCGACGGCGACGCTCGCGCGAGTTACGGCTTGCTGGATGTCACACGAGGAATCTTCGAGGTCGTGCGCGTTTCGTATGACATTGCCCGGACGCAGGTGGAGGTGCGTGCCGCGCGCTTGCCCGACGTGCTGGCCGCCCGTTTGGAGGTGGGCCGGTAACCGTGGGCACTGCCGACTTCGGCTTGATCGGTCACGCGGAGGTGTTGAACGCCGTTCGTTCGTTTCGCGGACACGCGTTGCTGCTCGTTGGCCCGGCCCGAGTCGGCAAGCGAATGTTGGCTCGCGTGATGGCCGCCTTGTTCAACTGCACGGCGAGCGACGCGCCTTGCGGGCGGTGCGTTTCGTGCACGGCGTTGTTGCGAGAAGCGCATCCGGACGTGATGGAAATCGAGCCGAAAGCGGTGACCTCGACGGGAAAGGCGGCGCGGCGCAAGCTCATTCCCGTCTCGGTCGTCACCGAGCGGCGCGACGAGGGGCGCGAGTACGAGCGGCACGTCGTGGAGTGGCTGGAGGTCGCGCCGACGTTCGAGCGCCGCGTCGTGATCGTGGACGGAGCGGAGCACCTCGGGGACGAGGCGGCCAACGCCATGCTCAAGGTCGTGGAGGAGCCTCCGCACGGCGCGATGTTCGTCTTCCTCGCCGAGGAGGTCCGGGCGGTGTTGCCGACGATCGTGTCGCGAACGGCGCGCTTCGACGTCCCGCCCGCGAGCGACGCCGAGATGAACGCCGCGATGGCGCGACTGGGGACGACGGATGCGGAGCTGCTGGGATTCGCGAACGGGCGACCGGGCGTGCTGATAGAACGTGCGCGCGCCCGTGGCGCCTTGGAGGACGCTCGCTCGCTCGTGGACGCAGTGCCGCAAGGCATGATGGCGGCGCTCGTCGCCGCCGAGACGTTGGAAAAGCGCTTCGACGCGGACTTGCACGCGGAGGCGCTGCGCTTCGTGCTCGCCTCGCACGAAGCGTCCGTGCGTGTCGCCGCCGACGAGGCCTTGGAGCGGTTGCTGGCGGCGTTGGAGCAGTACGTCAGCCCCAGCCTCGCGTTTCAGCTGTTCGCGCTGGAGTTGCGAGCCGCCTTCGGCTCGTCGATCTGAGTTACATTCTCTGGACTGCCTGAACTCGAGCTTTCCCGGGCCCTAAGGTTTGCTGTAAGCCTCTTAGCGGCCGCCAAATGGATGTGCCAAAGGCACTTTCTATGCTGCAAGGGCCTTACGGAGGAGGCATGACATGGCTAATTTGATACCCCTTTCCGATTTGGTCCGCGACCGCAACTACGACTTCCGCAGCGAAGGCATTTACGATCCGACGGGCAGTCCGGCGTACGGCGCCAACGGGCAAAAGGTCGGAACGATTCGGGGGGCCATGGCAGAGCCGGACTCCGGTCGTTTGCGCTACTTGGTCGTGGATGTCGGCGGCTGGTTCACGAGCAAGGAAGTGCTGGTGCCCGTGGGCCTCGCGCGCATCGAAGACGACGCCGTGTACTTCGATACCTTGACGAAGGATCAAGTCAAGGCGATGCAAGAGTACCGGAACGGCCAAGACTACGGATACGACGCGCAACTGTCCGACGAGCGCGTGCTGCGCGGCTCGGATGTTCGCAACGACACCATGACGATGGGAACGAGCAGCGATACGACCTTGTCGAGCACCGAGCGTGCGGGCAGCGGACTCGGCACCGTCTCCACGGACTCGTCGATGGGCGTCGCGAGCGGCACGACGGGCATGGCCGCGCAAACGTACAACTACCGCGACGAGGACACGGCCGATGCCCTCTTCAAGACGCCGCAACGCTTGCGCCTTCTCGAAGAGCGCTTGCTCGTCGACAAGGAGCGCTACCACGCCGGCAGCGTCGAAGTCGGCAAGCGCGTCGAGACGCGCACCGAGCAGGTGCCCGTGAGCTTGACGCGCGAAGAGATTATTATCGAGCGCCACCCTGTGACGAACCCGACGCCAGTGGACGGCAACGTGCAACTTGGCGCGGGCAACGAGACAATTCGCGTGGACCTCGAAGCCGAACGGGCGGAAGTGCGCAAGCAAGCGTTCGTGACGGAGGAAGTCACGATCGGCGAGCGGGAAGTCAGCCAGACGCAGACGTTCACGGAAACGGTCGGGCGGGAAGTGCTGGACGTGAACCGCACGGGCGGCGTGGACGTACGCAACGACAGCTTGGAGACGGGGACCGTCACGCGCCGTGACGACCGCAACTTGCTGGAGAAGACGGGCGACGCGCTTGAGGACGGCATCGATCGCATCGACGGCAAGACGGATCGCAATCGATAAAGGGCTGCGGCGTGGGACGGCGAGCCATCGCGCGCCGCCGTCCCACGCCGCGCCGAAGTGAGGACGCATGAACGAGAACGAATCTCACACGAGCGTTACTGAAATCGATGTGCGGCGAGAAGCCGAATTAGAGCGAGGTGCGACTGAAGTCGCACGATTGCAATTGCTGGAGGAGCGAGCGTTCGTACAAAAGCGCCGCGAACAAACGGGGCAAGTGCGCGTTCGCCGAGAAGTGGAACGCCGCACGGAAACCGTGACCGTCGAACTGTTGACCGAGACGGTGTACATCGAACTCGCGCCGGGCAGCACGGGCGTGTTTTTCGGCGATGAACCGCTGCTCGAAGGGCAGACGCGAGAAATCGTGACGTACCGCGAGGAAGCCGAAGTCACGAAGCGTCCGGTCGTGATGGAAGAGGTGCGCATTCTCAAGCGCGTCCTCAACGAGGAGCGAAGCTTCGACGTGGAACTCGGGCGGGAAGTGCTGCGCCTCGATCAAGTCAGTGCCGAGGACGTCTTGGAGACGCGCACCGAGCAAGTTCCGGGGTCCACCGTGAAGGCACCTACGCTGAACGAACTCGGCTCCACCGCGCGTTCGGACGGCCCGAGCACGCCAAGCCTCATCGACCGAGAGGAAGGACCTACTTCATGAGCCACTTGACCGAACACAAGCAAGACGCGGAGCATACGGCGGCGAACCTCGCTCAGCCGGTGCAACAAGGATTCGAGGTCGCCGTGGACGCCGTGCCGACCCCGGCTCGTCACGTCGCCGAGAGTATCGGCGGATTGACCGAGGCCGTCGCCGAGACGATCGCGCACGGAGCGAAAGCGGCCGCTCACGTACCCAGTCACGCGCTTGAGGTCACGAAAGAAGCGGCCGCGCACGCGGGACACCTTGGCGGCCAGATGCTCGGGCGCGCGGCGGAGACGGTGAAGAACAAAGTGCAGAGCCGACCCGAGCGGCGCGTCGTGAAGCGAGTGAAAGCGGCGCACGAGCGGGCCGAGCGGGCGGAGCGCGCCGAACGTGAAGCGCGCAACGCGGCGAAGATGGCGGCGATCACGGCCAAGAAAGCCCAGGCGAAACTCACCGCGCAAGCGGCCAAGGCCGCCGCGAAGCACAAGGCGAGCGAGGAAAGCGCCCTCAAGAGCGTCAAGTCCCTCGAAAAGCAGATGGCGAGCCGTATGAAGAGCCACGAGGTCGCCATTCACGACTTGGAATTGAAGGTGGGCGCCCTCGCGAAGCGCCGCCCGAGAAAGAGCGGCGGCAACGGCTTGCTGTGGCTGCTCGTCCTGGCGGGCGGTGGTTACTACCTCGCACGCAATCCGAGTGTTCGCCGCAAGATTCGCGAGACCGCCGAGAAGTTCAGCCCGCAGGTGGCGTCGTCACTTCACTCGGCAAGCCGTTCGGCCCGGCAGATCATCGGAGAGGTCTGGATCGAGCGTGACGAATCCTCACCTGCTGCGAGCGCGGCGGACGGCAAGAAAGCTTGAGAACGCGCGGCGAACGCGCCCTCGAAGCTTCGAGAAGATGTGGCACGTTCGGCGGCTGAGGTATTCGTACCCGACTCGAGCTTCATCCTTCGCCGTGCAACGAGACGGCTCACGGGAAGTCGCGGTTTGACGGGTGAGGGGCGCGCGAACAGCGCGCCTTTTTTGTCATGGCGTCATGGAGGCCGAAGCCTTGCGTTCTGCAGGTCTTGCGCTAGACTTCTCGTCATGTCTCGAACACGCGTCAAAATCTGCGGCACGACGAGCGCCGAAGATGCCTTGCTCGCGCAAGACGCGGGAGCGGACGCGATCGGCTTGATTTTCGCGTCGATCAGCAAGCGGCGAGTGGACGTCGCGGCGGCGCGGCGCATCAGCTTGGCGCTCGATCCGTCGTTCGGCCGTATCGGCGTGTTCTTGGATGCCTCGCTCGACGAGGTGCTCAGGACGGCCCACGAAGCGCGTTTGAGCGCCGTGCAAGTGCATGGAGAGGTCGGCGACGCCTTCTTGGACGTCTTGCTGAATTTCTGGCCGGTTCTCCGTGCCCTCAGGCCGGGCGACGAGATACCGACTCCGCGAACGGGCTTGTCACTGCTGTTCGACGCTGCCAAACCTGGCGGGGGCGTGCCCTTCGATTGGCGAAGCGTGCCCTTTCCGGCGGGTGCTTGGCTGGCTGGCGGCTTGAGTCCGGAGAACGTGTGTGAGGCGATGACGCTTCTGCGCCCGTTCGGGGTGGACGCGGTCAGCTCGCTCGAGCGCGGCCCCGGACGTAAAGATCCCGCCCGTGTTCGAGCGTTCGTGGAGCAATCGAGGCGCTTCGATGGTGAGCGTTTCCTGAGCTCGTAACCGTTCCGGTACCGAAGTTATCCACAGGAACTCCCCCTCCTGTGGATAACTTTCCCCGGTCCTCCTACCACCAGGATGGCATCATGCTGGAGCACGTCCAGGACACGAAAAACGAAGACCGCTCGGGACTTTTCTCCCGAGCAGATCCGAAAGTTTTTCACAGCCCCTGTGGATAACTTTGTGGATAACTTGTCGGGCCACTTCCCCAAAGTCAATGGCCCGTGAGCATGGTCAGCGACGGCCCAAGAAAGCCCAAGCACTTGGGAGCAACGCCGCCGCCAAGAGCAACTTCAAGGCGTCTCCAAGCAGGAACGGAGTGAATCCCGCCGCCAAGAGCGCGCTCCACTCTCGCAGCGCGGGCACCGCGAGCGCCAACCACGGCAAGCCGAACGCGTAGATGACGAGGTTACCGGCAATCATCGCTCCTACCGTGCCGAGCACCTTGCGGTCGGCGGCGAGACGTTCCACGAGCCACCCCACGACGAACGCCGCGGCGATGAAGCCAATCAGGAAGCCTCCTGTCGGACCGAAGATCTTCGCGAGGCCGCCCGCTCCTCCCGCGAGCACGGGCAACCCGACGGCGCCCGCCGCCAAATAGGTCGCGATGGCCGCCGCGCCGCGCTTCGAGCCGAGCGCCGCGCCGACCAGCAGCACCCCCAGAGTTTGCAAGGTGATCGGTACGGGCTTAATCGGCACCTCGACTTGGGCGAGCAAGGCCACGAAGGCGGCGGCGAGCACCACCAAGGCGACGTCGCGCGCTACGGACGCGCGCGGCAACAGAGTTTGAATCAACGTCGGGTTCACGGTCGTTTTCATATGGCTCCTCCTGTAGTCCTGTTCGAGAATTCGTTGGCTTCCGAAGCGACGGTGCCGATGAGGGCGACGTCCCCCGCCTCGACGCGCACCAGCTTGTCTTCCACCTCGACGAGCAACGCGCCGTCGGCCGCCACGTCTCGCGCCACGCCGACCACGTCGCCGTGCCTCGCGCGAACATGCACTTCACGGTTCAGCGTCACGCTGAACGAGCGCCAAGCGTCCAGCACGCGAGCAGGGGGGGCGCTCAGCCACACTTCGATTTGCCAAAGCAAGTCGCGCAGCAACGTCGGGCGATGCACGGCGCGAAACTCGACGAGACTCGCTGCGCCTTCGGGCGCCCCGCTCACGTTCACGCCTACGCCGAGCACGGCGGCGCGCACTTGCCCGCCGCGCACGTCCGCTTCCAGCAAGATGCCCGCGAGCTTTCGCCCGTCGGGCGCGAGCAGATCGTTCGGCCACTTCAAGCCGCCGACGCCGCACGCGCTTCGAAGCGCCACGGCCACGGCGAGCGGGGCGAGCGCGAGTGACGAGACGTTCGGGAACGCTCCAAGCTGCACCGAGAACATCAGGGCGGTGCCTGGATTGCTCCACGCTCGCCCACGCCTCCCACGTCCCGCCGTTTGACGCTGCGCCACGACCACGGCACCTCGCTCCGCTTCTCGCCAGGCGCGTACTTCGTCTTGAGTGCTCGTCACCTCGGTCAGGCAACGCAACGACCGCCCGAACTGCCCGAGCGGTCGGACGTTCTCGGGCGTCGGTGTATCATCCTCGAGCGGCACGCCCCGTAGTGTGCTGGAACAGGCCGTGAGACGCAAGAGGCGCGGAGAGGAGGTCAAGGTGGAGGGCGAGTTCGTTCGCGTCGCAGACGCTTGCTTGCACGTTTTGCGCGAAGGGAGGGGTGCGCCGCTCGCCCTGCTTCCCGGCGGGTTCGGCTGCGAGGACTACTTGCGCGACGTGTCCGACTTGCTTTCGGACACCTTCGAGGTGCTGCGAATCGAGCCTCGCGGTTGCGGTCGGTCGAGCGAAACGCTTCCGTACGACGTGGCGTCCAACGTGCGCGACCTCGACGGGATTCGAGCGGCGCTCGGCTTCGACACGTGGATCGTAGGCGGGCACTCTGCCGGGGCCGACCTCGCGCTCGCCTACGCCGTCCATTTCGCGAAGCGGACGCGCGCCCTGCTCCACATGGCCGGGACGGGGGTGCACAACGACCGAGACTGGTCGGCGGCGTACCATGCCGGGAAGGACGCGGGTCTCGATCCTCTGCCCGATCCGCCCCCCGCGTGGAATCCCGAAGTGCACGCCGCCATGACCTCTTCGTGGCGGCAGTGGATCAAGCGCCCCGAACTGCTCGGGGAACTCGCACGCCTCGACGTTCCGACGCTTTTTCTGCACGGCGAGCAGGACGTTCGACCGAGCTGGCCCGTGCGGCAACTCGCCCACCTGCTGCCGCAGGCGCGTTACGAGGACGTGGCGGGCGCGCGACATTGGTTGTGGCTGGACCACGCGGATGAAGTGCGAACGCGCCTGCGACGTTTCCTGGGGGCGCTGCCGACCTGACCGTCAGTCGTACGAGGCGCCCATGAAGTACAATCCGTGCGGCGCCACGTTCGGTCCCGCGAGTCGGCGGTCCTTCCCGTTCAGCACGCTTCGCAGGTCGTCCACGCCGAGCTTGCCTTCCCCGACGAGCAGAAGCGTTCCGACAAGCCCGCGGATCATGTGCCGCAGAAAGCTCTCGCCCGTCACGTGGACCTCCAGCAAATCACCGCTCGCCCGCACGTCCAAGACGAGCAGGTCGCGCGTCGTTTGCCGTTCCTCGCGCGTCGCGAAGGCCGCGAAGTCATGCCGACCGACGAGCGTAGCCGCCGCCGCCCCCATCGCGTTTACGTCCAAGTTCGGTGAAACGAGCAAGGCGCGCCCTTCCCAGAGGGGAGAGCGAACCGCCGAGGGAAGCAGGCGGTAGACGTACGAACGGGACGTCGCCGAGAAGCGCGCATGAAATCCGCGCGGCGCGGCGGTCACGTCCAGCACCGCGACGTCCCGCGCCAGCAGGGCGTTGAGCGCCAACGGCAAGCGCGCGGGCGGCACTTTCAACGTGCCTTCGCGTACATCGACGTGGATCGGCATGGCCGCCGCGTGAACTCCCGCGTCCGTCCGACCTGCCGCCACCGGTCGTTCGCACACGCACAACCGCGACAACGCCGCGTGAACGTCGTCTTGGACGGAGCGCGAATTCGCTTGACTTTGCCATCCCACGAAGCCGCGTCCGTCCCACTGCAACGTCGAGCGCAAGCGCACGAAGCCGTCGGGCGGCGAGTAAAAGCGTGGCGTGGGCGTCTGCACGGCGGTTCGGTCAATCCATTTCGAGCGGGTACGATCGGGCGCGCAACGCGAGGATGATCAAGGCGGCGTAGAACGCGAGGACGAGCAGCAGCGCCGCCCAGCCGGGCAACAACCCGATTCGCGCGACGTCCACGACCTGCGCGGCGGAGAATACCGAGTTGGCGGGACGGCTGATGTCGAGCTTCGCCAACCAAGCGATCAACAGCGAGGCGTACAGCCAAAGATAGTTACGCCGCAAGCGCCAACCCACGGCCTGCAAGTGGTCGAGGGGAATGTGCGGCTTGTCGAGCTCACGAATCATGTACGACCGCCAGGATTGATCGATCGAATCGCCCAGCACCGACGGATAGAAGAACTTCTCGAGCACGCGCACGCGAAGGTGCGAAATCTCGAAGAGCCGAAAGCGTCGCGCCTCGACGTGCAAGAAGAACACGTTCATCAGCATCGCGGCGATCATGATCTCGTCGGGACCTTGCGGACTGAAGGCGTATCCCAGCAACCCTGCCGTCGTGATGACCGCCCAGTTCGTCGTCGTGTCGAGTCGCACGCGGTACGACGTCATGCGGCCCACCTCGCCGCGGTACAAGTGAATGATGCCGTTCGCGGCGTTCAGCGAGAAGTCAGGAGGAGAAGGTGCGGGCGTCGTCACCGCTTCTCATTGTGCATCACTCACGTCGATCCGACCGTTCCTTCAGCACTTCGGCGACTTCGAACACGAAGCTCGCCGCGCCCGATCAAGACCCGACGTCCGCGTGATGACGAGGGTGCTGGGCGCGTGAAGGGTATTCGGTGAGGCGGTAATGCAGTGGTAACGACGGCCTTGCATTCTACGGTCATCAACGGAAGGCGAGTTCGAACAGGAAAACCTGAAACTCACGTCCGTTCGAGGAAGGTGACGAGAATGCTCACTGCAGATGTCCGCCGCACCACTCCCAAGTTCGACCTCTCGCGCTTCACGTTCGCCAACGCCCGCACCGCCCCCCTTTGGGCCCTCCTGCGAGTGTACGTCGGCTACGAATGGCTGACTGCCGGGCTCCACAAAGCCAGCGACCCCAATGGAGTGTGGATCGGCGCGAAGGCCGGGGTGGCCGTCGGCGGCTTTCTAAAGGGCGCGCTCGCCAAGACCGCCGGTGACCACCCCGATGTGCAAGGTTGGTACGCGTCGTTCATCCAGAACTTCGCCTTGCCGAACGCCACGCTCTTCTCGTATCTCGTGACCTTCGGCGAGATCGCCGTCGGTCTCGCCCTCATCCTCGGTCTGTTCACGGCGGTCGCCGCGTTCTTCGGCGGTTTCATGAACGTGGCGTACCTTCTGGCGGGAACGGTCAGCACGAACCCGGTTCTGTTCGTCCTCGCGACATGGCTCGTCCTCGCGTGGCGCGTCGCCGGGTACCTCGGGCTCGACTACTTCGTCTTGCCGCGCCTGGGGTTCAAGACGCCAAGCGCGAGACCCAAGGACAACTGAGAAGCCGCGTGATGCGCGAGCAATGACGACCCCGCCGAAAGGCGGGGTCGTCGTGACGGCAACGCGCAGATCAGCGCTTGCGCTTGCTCGCGAACTCGACCTTGGAGTTCACGTTGCCCTTCATCAGCGTTTGGTAGCGGGCAGTCGAGCACGAGGTCGGGGCAGTCAGGCCCGCTTCGCGTTCGCGCATCCAACGTAAAGTATCGGCGAAGCCGAACTGCCGAGCTTGGTAATGATTCGCGCCTTCGTATTCACGCTGCACGATGGCGCGGCCGAACGCGCAACTCTTGCGGATGAACGTGAGTTGCGCGTTCGCGGTCACGATCGGGTCGGTGAGGCCTGTCAGGACGATCGCCGGGATGACGCGGCCCGAGGCGTCGAATCCGGGCGAGTTGAGCTTCACGAGCTTCGACAATTCCGAATCGAAGGCGCGCAAGGATCCGCCTTGCAGCGCTTGCCAGAAAGATGGCCGGTAGAGGCTCGCTCCGTCGTTGGGGTAGTGTCGCGCGACTGTGCTGACACACGCGCGAATGCTCGCCCCGTCCAGCGACGTCAACCAGCGGTCTTGCAGCAACTTGCGCGTGTCCACGCCGTAGCGCTCGGCGTAGCTGCGCGCGAGATACGGTCCCAGCACCGGTCGCTCGCGAAAGAGCGTTGCGACGTCCATGGCGGGCGCGTAACCGATCACGCCGCCGATCTTGAGCTCAGGGGCGTACGACGCCGCCATGTCGGCTGCGGCGAACGCGCCGTGCCCGCCTTGCGAGTAGCCCGCCAAGAAGACCTTGCCCGTCATCTCCGGACCGTTCGCCCGCTCGCGCACGAAGTTGAAGGCGGCGCGGGCGGCGTCGAGCATCACGCGACCCTCGGCGTTCGAGACGAAGTACGGCTGGACTGCGCGCTCGTCATCGAAGTTAGCCCAGTCGGGCAGGATCGAGACGTAGCCTTGCGTGGCGTACGAGAGCATGTGCGCCTCGTAATCGCCCCAGTTGTCCGCCCGAGCGTTCTCACGCGTGGGAGCGCATTCATCCATGATGCCCGTGGTGCCCGCTCCCATGACGTACAGCGAGGCGCTCTGCCCCTTGGGCAGAACCGGGACGTACAGCAGCGCGGACACGGTGATGGAACGGTTGGCTTCGTCGGTCGTGCGTATTTTCAAGCGAAATCGTTCGACGGGATAGCGCGCGCTCGGCACGCCCGCGCGGGCGTACAAGGACGACATGGTGGAGCGTACGTCGGTGAGGCTCGCCGCGCGCCGCGTCTCGGCGGACAAGATGCTGCCCGGCATGACGACAGGTTGAGCGAACACGAGCGTCGAGGAGAACGAGGAGAACAAGGTCAAGGAAAGGAGGAATCGACTCGGCATGAACGGCACCTGACCCATCCTGAAGGAACCGTGAAGCAATGGGATAAGAAAAGCTCAAGACGCAAACTCATGAAGGTCGTCGTGATGGGCAGCCCGTCTAGACTGTCGTCGTGCCGAACGTTTCGAAGCGGGCGAAGGCCATGCCCGAAAGCATCTTCACCGTGATGGACCGTGCGAAGAGCGCCGCGCGATCGAACGGCCTCGACGTCATCGACCTCTCCATCGGTTCGTCCGACCTCGCGCCTCCAATCGCCGTGCTCGACGCTTTACGCGAGGCGACCCGCGATCCTTCGACGTACCGCTATCCGCTGCACAGCGACACCGCCGACTTGCGAAGTGCCGCCGCGCTCTACATGCGCCGCCGTTTCGACGTCACCCTCGACGCCGAGCGCTACGTGCTGCCGCTCATCGGCGCGCAAGAAGGCCTCGCTCACCTGCTGCTGGCCGTGACCGACCCGGGCGACACGATTTTGCTGCCCGACCCTGCCTACCCGCCGTACCTCGGAGCGGCGACCTTGGCCGGCTTGCACGTCCACCGTCTGCCCCTGACCGCCGAGAACGCCTTCCTGCCTCGCCTCGACGTCATTCGCGAAGACGCCTTGCGGCGCGCGAAGGTGCTGCTGCTGAACTACCCGAACAACCCGACGTCCGCCACGGCGACCGTGACGTTCTTCGAAGAGGCGGTACGCTTTTGTCGAGCGCACGACTTGCTGCTCGTTCACGACCACCCGTACGCCGAAACGACGTTCGGCGACTACCGTGCGCCGAGCGCTCTGGAGGTCGATCGGGACGCGCTCACCACCGTCGAACTCCACTCTCTGAGCAAAAGCTTCTCGATGGGCGGCTTTCGCGTCGGATTCGCCGTCGGACATCCGGACGTCTTGGCGGCGCTCGCCCGCGTCAAGGGCGCCGTGGACTTCCATCAATACCTCGGCATTCAACGCGCGGCCGCCGTCGCCTTGAACTTGCCCGAATCCTTCGCGCGCGAAACGGCCGACGTCTTCGAGGCACGCCGAGACGCTCTCCTGCCCGAAGTGCGCCGGCTCGGTTGGACGGCCGACATCCCGAGGGCCGGGATGTACGTTTGGGCAAAGCTGCCGCCGAATTTGCCGAACTCGCTCGACTTCGCTTCGCGGCTCGCGCGCGAGACGGGCGTGGCCTTGGCGCCCGGGGTCGCCTTCGGTCCCAGCGGGGAAGGGTACGTTCGGTTCGCCCTCGTGCGCGCGCCGAACGACTTGCTTGAAGCCGTTCGGCGCATCGAGGCGTACTGCGCGACCCCGACTTAATTCACGCAACTGCTCGGCGCGGCGCTTCCGGCCGTCACACCGCGGATCCACGCGAGGGCGTCTCGGAACGCGACCTGCCGCGTCTGGTAGTGGTTGATGCCGGGATACTCACGGTACGACACGCGCCGCCCGAGGCCGCACTGCGTTCGCACGAAAGCGCGCTGTGCGGCCGCCGTGACGATGTCGTCCGTCGTGCCTTGCGCGATGAAGGCCGGAACATTCGCGCCCGCCTTGTTCATGCCCGCGTTGTTCAGGCGCAAGGCGCGCGCCACGCCCGGCCAACGCTGGCCGACCGTGCCCGACGCGAGGGCCTGCAAGAAGTCCGGCTTGAAGATGTCGCTCGCCCGCTTGCTGTACATCTGGTGCAAGTTCCCGACGCACTGCGCGAGGGCGTTGCGCGACAAGCCCGCGTAGACGTTCGGAAGCAGGAGGTCTTGCGCGTTCACTTGATCTCGCCCGTAGTACTGCTGGTAGGCCGCCACGACGTACGGCCCGAAGGCGCCGTGTTCGCGCCACAACGTCGCGACGTTCGTCGTGGCGCCGAACACCGCGAGGCCCTTCACGGGAACGTCGGGCGCGTACGACTTCCAGAGGTCGGCGGCGGCGAAGCTGGAGTGCCCGCCTTGCGAGTACCCGCTGAAGAACACCGCGCGCGCCGGACGGGCATTGTCGTCTCGCCCCTCGAAGAATTGGGACGCGGCGCGCGCCGCGTCCAGCAGAATGCGCGCTTCCGAATTCGACACGAAGTACGGTTGCAGCCGCGCCGGATCGTCGAAGTAGGCGTAGTCGGGCATGATCGCGATCATGCCTTGCGCGGCGTACGACAGCAGGTGCCCTTGATACCAGCCCCACGATTGCCGAGCGGGATTCTCGTCGAAGGGCGAGCAGTTGTCCGCGAGACCCGTCGTGCCCGCTCCGAGAACGTACACCGGAAGGCTTTGCGGCTTCGGAAGGTCGGGGACGAAGATCTGCGCTTTGACGGTGATGGAGCGCCCGCGTTCGTCGGTGGACCGCAGGCGCAAGTCGTAACGACGCACAGTGTAGAGAGGCTGAGGTTCGTTCACGCGTGCGTACAAGGCCGCGCCCGCCGCCGACACGGCGGCAGGGGCGTAGGTGCCCGAAGAGGCGCTGGACGCGATGACGTTCGGAACGCTTCGTTGAGCCAGCGCGCCGGAGCCCGCCAGGAGCGCGAACGCCGCCGTGATTCGAATCCATGAAGTTCGCATTGTGCAGAGTCGCATCGTGGAGTCAGTGTTGACGTCCTGCACGGGCGCATCGGCGAGAATTGACTCAAAGTGCCTTGAGAGCGCCTGAAGACTCGTGAAGCTAGACCATCATGCCGATGTGCCCTCCACGCCCCCTCGCTAGGCTGTCCGCATGTCGTCTTCGCGCTCCTCCGATAGCCGTTCCACGCGCGCGGCCCTGAAGGTGCTCGCACGCTACCTGGGACCTCAGTGGGCGCTCGTGACGCTTCTGCTCGTCTTGCTGCTGAGCTCGATCGGCCTGCAACTTCTCACGCCACAGATCTTGGCGAGCTACATCGACGTCGCCCGCGAGCAAGGCGCGCTCGCCACGTTGCAACGCTTCGCCTTCACGTACATCGTCTTGGGACTGCTCGTGCAACTCTTCTCGGCGGGCGCGACGTACGTCGGCGCGAACGTCGGCTGGACCGCCACGAATCGCCTGCGTGCGGACCTCATGCGCCACCTCCTGAAGCTCGACATGAGCTACCACAAGGAGCGCACGCCCGGAGAGATGATCGAGCGGGTCGACGGAGACGTGACGGCGTTGTCGAACTTCTTCTCGCAGTTCAGCGTCCGCGTGTTCGGCGCCGCACTTTTGCTGCTCGGCAGCCTCGTGATGTTTTGGCGTGAAGACGTGCGGGTCGGCGCGATCGTGACGGTCTTCGCGTGCTTCACGCTGTTCGCCTTGCTGCGCGCGCGCCGCGTCGGCGTCGAGCCGTCCAAGAAAGAGCGCGAGGCGAGCGCGGAACTGTACGGCTTCATCGAGGAGCGCCTCACGGGCCTCGACGACGTGCGCGCCCTCGGCGGCGGAGCGCACGCCCTGCGGGGATTTCTGGGCGTGCAGAAGAACTTCTTCTGGAAAGCCTATCGAGCGTGGATCGCGCGCAGCGTCGTGTGGCAACTGAGCTTTTTGATGTTCGCCATCGGGTACGTCGGGATTCTTGGCCTCGCCGTGGGTTTCTACGCGGCGGGCACCATCACGCTCGGCACGGCGTACCTCTACTACACCTACATGACCCTCATCGAAGACCCGATCGATCAGCTCACGCAGCAACTCCAGGAATTGCAGAAGGCGGGCGCGGGCCTCATTCGCATCGGCGAGGTCTTCGGGCTGAGCACCGAGCTTCGAGAAGGCGCGCGGGAAGTGCCGTCGGGCGCCACCGAGGTCGCCTTTCGAGACGTCTCCTTCGCGTACGGCGACACGCCGGTGCTCAAAGACGTCGACTTCACCTTGCGAGCAGGGCGGACGCTGGGCTTGCTGGGACGAACGGGCAGCGGCAAGACGACCTTGACGCGGCTCGTGTCGCGCCTGTACGACCCCACGGCGGGCTCTGTGACGCTTTCGGGCATCGACACCCGCGACCTCTCCTTGGAAAGCTTGCGCGAACACGTCGCGGTCGTCACTCAGGACGTTCAACTCTTCCAAGCGTCGATTCGCGACAACCTCACCCTCTTCGACGACCGCCTTCCCGACGAGCGTGTCGCCGCCGCTCTGGAGGAAGTCGGCCTCGGCGACTGGTTGGCCTCGCAAGCGGACGGCTTGGATTCCGCCCTCGCGTCCGGAAGCCTCTCGGCAGGTGAAGCTCAACTTCTCGCCTTCGCGCGCGTCCTGCTGCGCGATCCCGGCCTCGTGATCCTCGACGAGCCTTCGAGTCGCCTCGATCCCGCCACGGAGGCACGCTTAACGAAGGCGATGGAGCGTCTCTTGCTGCACCGCACGGCGATCGTGATCGCGCACCGCCTCGACACGGTCGCCCGCGCCGACGACATCCTCGTGCTCGGCGACGGCGAGATCGTGGAATTCGGGCCGCGTGAAGCGCTCGCCTGTCGGCCATCGTCGCGCTACAGCCAACTGCTGCGCGCCGCCTCTCAAGGCCGCGCCGATTTCGAAGAGGTGCTTTCGTGACCGTTTCTCACCCGCCTTCCGTCGACCGCTCGACCGAGCGCATTCGCGTTTGGCCGTTGATGCGGCGTTTGTTCGCGTACAAGCCGTTGCTGTTTTGGCTGAACGTGCTGTTGTTCGGCGTCTTCCACTCCTTGCCGCTCGCGACCGGCTACCTCGCCGCCGAACTCTTTCGCCGTCTCGACGAGAACAACATCTCAGGAGCGTGGCTCGTCCTGCTGCTCTTCGGGGGGGTGCGCCTCGCGCGCTTCACGACGTTCTTCTTCGCGTTTCGCCTCTGGATTCGCATTTGGCTGACGCTCGACGCTCTCATTCGGCGCAATCTCATCGCGCACCTTTTGACGGCGCGCGGTTCGCGGCGCCTGCCGGAAACGCCCGCCGAGGCCGTCAACCGCTTTCGTGACGACGTGGACGGCGTCGCCGAGTACACCGAGTACCTCGTCGACGGAACCGGCATCTTGCTGTACGCGGGCTTGGCCATCGGAATCATGGCGAGCGTCAATCCGCTCGTAACGGCCGTCGTGTGCACGCCGATGCTGCTGATGGTGCTGCTCGTGCGGCGTCTCAGCCCCACGATTCGCGCGTACCGCCGCCGCTCGCGTGAATCGACCGCCAAAGTCACAGAATTCGTCGGGGAAACGTTCGCCGCCGTGTCTACCGTGAAGCTCGCCGCCCGCGAATCCCAGATGGTGCGTCACCTCGAACACCTCGGCGCGGCGCGCAAATTCGCGGCGTTGCGCGACGTTCTGCTGACCGAGCTCATTCGCAGCGTCAACACGAACATGGTGCAAGTCGCCGTGGGCTTCGTGCTGCTGCTGTCAGCGCCGCGCTTGCTGTCCGGCTCGTTCGGCATCGGAGACTTCGTGCTGTTCGCGTCGTACCTTCCGAGGTTGGCGCACTCCATGACCTTCTTCGGCGGGATGCTCGCGCAGCATCGACGTTCGGGCGTGAACTTCGAGCGTATGACACGCCTGCTGCAAGACGCTCCGCCCGAGAAGCTCGTCGAGCATCACGAAATTTACCTCGACGGTGATCCGCCGCCCGCGCCGCCCCTGCCTCCTCGCGAGGACCTGCACGAAGTGAAGGTCGTGGGCCTGACCGCTCTGCACGACGGCGGTCGAGGAGTGCAGGACGTGGACCTCACGCTGCGCCGCGGCGAATTCGTGGTCGTCACCGGCCGCATCGGAAGCGGCAAGACGACGTTGCTGCGCGCCCTGCTCGGCCTTTTGCCCGCGACGGGCGACGTCTACTGGAACGGACGCCTCGTGGAGGACCGGGCGTCCTTCTTCGTGCCGCCCAGAAGCGCGTACACGTCGCAAGTGCCGCAACTCTTCTCGGATCCGCTGCGCGACAACGTCTTGATGGGCGAGGGAGAGGAGCGGCTCGAGCGCGCGCTCGACCTTAGCGTCCTGCGGCGTGACATCGGCTCGCTCGAACGCGGCCTCGACACGCTCGTCGGCGCGCGCGGCGTGAAGCTCAGCGGCGGGCAGATCAGCCGTTCGGCCGCCGCGCGCATGTTCGCCAGAAGCGCAGAACTGCTGGTCTTCGACGACCTCTCCAGCGCCCTCGACGCCGAGACGGAACGGCAACTGTGGGACGGCGTGTTCGAGCATCTCGGCGTGACCTGCCTCGTCGTGTCGCATCGACGCGCGGCGCTTTTGCGTGCCGATCACATCGTCGTTTTGAAAGACGGACGCGTGGAGGCGCGAGGCAAGCTCGGCGAATTGCTGGAGCGTAGCGAGGAGATGCGGGCCTTGTGGGCCGAAGAGGAGGCCTAGACGGTCGGGCGCCCCTGAGAAAGCTGACGCGATTTTCAAGAGCGCGTCAGCTTCTTTCTTTACACTGAGGTCGTTCGACGTGAAGCGATCCGCTTTTACGGGCGACGTCACGCGTAAAGTAGGAACAACGAAATGATGAAGACCCTGTCCAAAATCCTCCTGACCCTCGCGGCGCTCGTGACGCTCGCGAGCGGCGCGTCGGCCATCACGGTGCGCGTGCTCGACCGCGACTTGCAGGGCTTGTTCGCGCTGGGTGACAGCGAGGGCAACAAGATCGTCTTGCGCGTCGCCCAAGACGCGAGCGGCCCTGTCACGATCCTCCTGATCGACGACGAGAACGTCACGAGCCTCACGGGCACGTTGCGCGACAACCAGATCATCCTCGACAATCCGCGCGGGCAGACTCTCGCCCGCTATCTCGCCGGGCGCGGCTTGACCATGACGTTCGAGCGCGTCAACAACAAGAACCGCTCGTTCTCGCTCCCCGGCCTCAACGAAACCAAACGCTGAGCTTCCACGGAGGTTGAATGCTTCCCCAAATCCTGATCGTCGAAGATGACCCGCATCTCGGTCCGCTGTTGCGCGAGTACCTCAGCGCCGACTATCAAGTGCACCACGCCCCGACCCTCAAGGACGCGCAAGGATGGCTCGGCACGCATTCCGCGCAGCTGATCTTGCTCGACCTCAACTTGCCTGACGGCGACGGTCTCGACCTCGTGCAGTCCTTGCGGCAGTTTTCCAGCACGCCCGTCTTGATCCTCTCGGCGCGTTCCGCCGTCGGAGAGCGCGTCGCGGGCCTCAACGCGGGCGCCGACGACTACCTTACGAAGCCCTTCGCGATGCCCGAACTCGACGCGCGCATCGGCGCGTTGCTGCGGCGCACGGCGGCGGGCGGCGGAGTCTCCCTCGGCAACACGAGCTTGTCGACTTCGTCCTTGACGCTCAGCGTCGATGATCACGAAACGATCCTCACCGAGCACGAGGCGCGCATCCTGGAGCTCATGATGCGGACGCCCGACCGTGTGTTTTCGCGGGGCGACATCGAATCTCACCTGTACGGCTGGGACACGCCGAACTCCAACTCCGTCGAAGTTCGCATTTCGCAACTTCGCAAGAAGCTTTCGCAAGTCGGCTCGGAGCTTCGCATTCGCACCATTCGCAACGTCGGCTACGTGCTGCAGTCCTGATTCGCCATGACGCTGCGGTTTCGCCTCGCCCTCGTCTACTCGCTCGTCGCGCTCGTGCTGCTCGCCGTTTTGGCCGGCACGGGCACGTTCTTGTTGACGAGCGAAGTGGAAAAGCAGTTCGTTTCGCGCCTCGAAGATCAAGCGGAGTACGTGCGCAACCTCTTCACGGGAGACGCGCCGCTCGGCATCGAGCGACCGTCTGGCGGCGCGCTCGTGTACTTGTTCGGACAAAACGGCTTCATCTCGGCTTCGCAAAACCTCGGCTCGTTTCAGCCGGTGATTCGAGAAGGACAGCAAGTGCTCGACAACGGCACGAGCGTGTACGGCATCGTCCGCCCGGTGCTCGGTGACGTGCGGGTGTGGGTCGCGTTGCCGTACGAACCGGTGCTCAGCATCCAACGCAGCGCGTGGCAGTTTTTGCTGCTCGGGTTGCTGGTCGCTCCCGTCTTGATGCTCCTCATCGGTTGGCTGGTCGGTCGGTATTACCTGCGGGGGCTCGCGAGCGCCGCGCGTGTCGCCGAGCGCCTCGATCCTTCTGCCGGAAGCATTCCGCTACCAAGCCGCCAAGACGAGGTGTACCGCCTCCTGGAAGCGATCAACCGCTTGTTGGGCCGTATTTCGACGCAGCAGCAGCGCGAGAAGGCGCTGCTCGGCCAGATCGTGCACGAGCTCGGCGCGCCCTTGACGGTCTTGCGCGCGAGCCTTGCACGGGCGAGCTTGTCCACGGAAAGCGAGGAAGTGCGGCGCGCCGCGCTCGTCGCCGAGGAATTGTCGTTCACGACGCAAGACCTCATGCAACTTGCGCGCGGCCAGATGGACATCACCCTCGCTTTGCACTTCCTGCCCGCCGCGAACTTGCGCGATCGTCTCGACCGCCTCGTGCCGAGCGTTCGCTACGAAGGCGATTGGAGCATCATGGTGCTGTGCGACCCCGACCGTCTCGTGCAGGCGCTGCGCAATCTGCTTGCCAACGCTCGTCGAGCGGCGGGTCGAAGCGGCCGAGTGGAGCTTCGCCTTCTGGAAACTCCGACGGAGCTGCGCTTTATCGTGCGTGACGACGGCCCCGGACTGCCCGCCGAACTCGGCGAGCGGATCTTCGAGCCGTTCGTGTCCGGAAGCGGCTCGTCGGGCCTCGGCTTGTCGGTGTCGCGGCAAATCGCAGAATTGCACGGCGGAACGCTGACGGGCGGCAACCACGCCGGGGGCGGCGCGGAGTTCTTGCTGATCTTGCCGAGCGCGACGGTCGGTGACGAGGACGACGCCGACGATGACTTGGACGACTTCAGCGCTTCTCGCGACGCCGTCGCCGAGTCGAAATTTTCGGCGTGAGCTTCGATTCGGAATGCTAGCCTGAACGCATGGCCCAGTCGTGGAATGCCGTCGTCCTCGGTGGGGGAGACCCGCTCGACCCGCTCGCCCAAGCGCACGGAGTTCCCGTCAAAGCCTTGCTCGATCTTGGCGGCGAGCCGATGGGACGCATCGTCTTGCGCACCTTGCGCGAAAGTGGCCGAGTGTCGCGCGTGGCGTACGTCGGCCCTTTGCACGGTGACATGACCGAGTTCGTGGACCTCAACTTGCCCGACTCGGGAACCCTGCTCGGCAACTTAGAGGCGGGCGTGCGCGCCCTCGGAGAGCAGGCGATGGTGCTCGTCGTGACGGGCGACGTCCCTCTCATGACGCCGCAAATGCTGCGCGACGTCCTCGACGGCGCTCCAAGCGCGTCGCTGGTCTATCCCGTCGTACCGAAAGACGCGTGCGAAGCGGCGTTTCCAGGCGTGAAACGCACGTATGCCCGCTTGAAGGACGGGACGTTCACGGGCGGCAACGTCTTCCTGCTCGATCCTAAGCTCATCGAGGCGTTCTTGCCGAAGCTGCGTCAACTGCTGGCGCTTCGCAAGAAGCCGTTCGCACTCGCGCGCCTCATCGGCGTGGACGTCCTGTTTCGCCTTTTGATCGGAACGCTGTCGATTGCTCAACTCGAATCGCGGGTGTCGAAGATCTTGGGAGTTCCCGCCCGCGCGCTCGTGACGCGACACGCGGCGATCGGCACGGACGTGGACAAGGAAGAAGACGTGACGCTCGCTCGGCGCTACTTACAGACACGCTGATCGAAGAGAAAAAGAGAAGGGACCGAGGTTGATTCCTCGGTCCCTTCTTTGTTGCGCTGAATCAGCGGCGGTCGCGGGCGCGGTAGTTGCTGCGGCGTTCGCCGTTGTCGCTGCGGCTGTCGCTGCGCGGGCGGTACTCGCCGCGCGGGCGGGAGCCGCCGTCGCCACCACCGTCGCGGGAGCCGCCGCGTCGCTCACCGTAGCCGCCTCGGCCACCTTGGTAGCCGCGTCCACCGTCGCGGCTGCGTCCGTCACGCTCGGCGACTTCGAAGAGTTCAGGCAGTTCGTCGGCGATCGTAACTTGCACTTCGCCGTCGAGCGGGGAACGCTCGAGAAGCTTCGCGACGTTCTCGGCGGGCACGTCGGCGACCGCGCCGCCACGCCACAAACGGATCTTGCCGAGCGAGCGCGAATCCACGCCGAGGTTTTGCGCGAGCAGGGCGACGGCGCGCGGCACGCTCATGCGCTCGGCGTGCAGCAAGACGGTCGTCATGCCTTCCTCGCCCGAAAGCAACGAGGCGCTTTGTGCTTGCGTCGTGACGCCCGCGATCTTGGCGAGGGCGCGCGCGAGCGCTTCGACGCCAAGGTCGTTCAAGAGGCTCTCGGCTTGCTCGCGGAAGCTCTCGGCGAGGTCCGTTTCGATGTGCCGTACGGCGTCGGCGGCGGTGCGGGCGGACGCTTCACGCACTTCCTTGGGCGTCGGGACGGAACGCGGCTGGAAGCGCACGCCCGTCGCGTGCTCGAGGTTGCGCAATTCGCGTCCTTCACGGTCGCCGTACAGCACGATGGCCGTGCCTTCGCGGCCCGCACGGCCCGTACGACCGCTGCGGTGCACGTAGGCTTCCGTGTCGTTCGGCATGTGGTATTGCACCACGAGGTCGACTTCGGCGATGTCGAGGCCGCGGGCGGCGACGTCCGTCGCGACGAGGACGCGCACTCGACCCGAGCGGAAGGCGCCCAGGGCGCGTTCACGCTGGCTTTGCGCGAGGTCGCCGTGCAAGCCTTCGGCTTCGATGCCGCGGTGGATGAGCTCCAAGGCGAGCTCGTCCGCTTCCCGCTTCGTACGCGTGAAGACGATGGCGCGCTCGGGGTTGTAGACGGTCAGCAAATCGGCGAGCACACGAGTGCGCGTGCGACCGACTTTCACGGCGAGGTGCGTGACGGTCTGCGCGGTTTGCGAAGCGCGTTCCCCCACGAGGTCGACCGTGATCGGGTTGTGAAGGTACTGCGCGGCGAGACGCTCGACCCCGGCGGGCAGCGTCGCCGAGAAGAACAGCGTTTGACGTTCTTGCGGCGTGGCGCTCAGGATCGATTCGATGGCGTCCGCGAAGCCGACGCTCAGCATCTCGTCGGCCTCGTCAAGAACGGCGAACTGCACGTTCTCCAGGCGCAAGTTGCCACGTTCGAGGTGGTCGATGACGCGGCCCGGCGTGCCGACGACGATGTCGACACCACGCGCGAGCGCGTTTTCCTGCGGGCTGTAGGCGGCGCCGCCGTAGACGGTCACGATCTTGAGGTGACGCGCGGTCTGCTCGAATTCACCGGCGACTTGCTTGGCGAGTTCCCGGGTGGGGGCGAGCACGATGGCGCGCGGCCCGCGTCCACGCGTGGCGTCTTCTTGAAGTTTCACGGCGATCGGCAGCACGAAGGCCAGGGTCTTGCCCGTGCCCGTGCGCGCGCGGCCGATGAGGTCGCGTCCCGCGAAGGTGTGAGGCAAGCTTTGTTCTTGGATGGGAGAAGCTTCCGTGATGCCGCGCGAGGCAAGCAGTTCCGCCAAGGTCGGCGGAATGAGTTCGTTGAATTGCATTTGTGTCCTTTCCGGGAGAGCAATCTGACCGATGCTTCGCGCGTTCGTATGGTCGTTCCGCGAAGATGCCTGGAGCTTGCAAAGAGTTCAGGCGCGAGCAGTCGGCAATCCCGGTCAGGACGGCCCTCCGTGCGGCCGTGACGGCCAAGAGAAAAGTATACAGCATTCGGCGACGTATTGTCGCCGTTTGCATGAGAGCCAGGAGGCTCAGCAGCCGGAGTTCTGCAAGTTGGTTCGAGCCCACGTGTCGATCGCGTCGATCACGCCTTGCAACTCTCGTCCGGCGTCGGTGAGGGCGTAGTGGGTGCGCGGCGGCATGACCGAGGTGACGGTTTTGCGGATGAGGCCGAGCTCTTCGAGGTGGTCGAGGCGCTGGGCCAGCGTGGCGGGGTTGCATCCGCCGACGGAGCGCGACAACTCGTTGAAGCCCTTGTCGCCCGCGAGCAGGGAGCGGATGATGTGCATCACCCACTTTTCCTGCAAGATGCCGATCGCGCGGTGAACGGGGCAGAACGAGCCGTGCGCCGCTTCGGACTTCACGGCTTCGATCTTGCCTGACTCGACCTTGATCGAGTCGTTCTTCACGGGCGTCGTCATGCAATCAGTATACACTCCTTCGCATGAGGAAGTGATGCGAAAGTCGTAGCACTTGACAAAATATAGTGCTTCGAATAGTATGACTGGCATGACGACCGTTACCTCCCGCGTGCTCGATACCCGTGAAGCCATCGAAACCCGCCGCTCGATTCGCAAGTTCGTCCAAGAACCTCTCAATCAAGACGACTTGCGCGAGATCCTGCGCCTCACCAGCCTCGCGCCGAGCGCAAACAACGTGCAGACGTGGCGCTTCGCCGTCGTGCAGAACAAGGACCTGCAAGAAAAGCTGCAGGAAGCGGCGTACAACCAAGGACAGGTCTCCAACGCGCCGGCCGTCATCGTGTTGTACAGCGACATGGAAGACGTCCTCTCGAACGTGCACGACATCTTCCACCCCGGCATGGGCGAAGAGCAGATCAAGGAGCGGGCCGAGCGTTTCCGCGCCAGCTTCGAAGGACAAAGCGTCGAGGAGCGTGGCGCGTGGGCCAACGCCCAAGCCAATATCGCTCTCGGCTACCTGCTGATCGCCGCGCGAAGCCTCGGCTACGATACCGTCCCGATGCTCGGATTCGATCCGCAAAAGGTTCGCGACCTCCTCGGTCTTCCCGCGCACGCTCACATCACGGCGATGGTCCCCGTGGGCAAGCGCGCCGAGGAAGGCTTCCCTCACCACCGCCACGGCCTCGATCGCCTCGTGCGCTGGTACTGATCTTCACCGATCTTGGTGCCGCTCCTTCGGGAGCGGTTTTTTTGTGGCGTACGACGCCCAAGGGGACGATTCACCCTGCGGACGCCGTGCGCCGCTCCTACACTGAGGCATGACCTTTCCCGACTTGCAAAGCTTCGTGCGCCTGCTGGAGCAACGGGGTGAACTCGTTCGCGTTTCCATTCCCGTGGACCGCGACCTCGAAATCACCGAGATCGCCGACCGCATGGTGAAGCGCGGTGGTCCCGCCCTACTCTTCGAGAACGTGAAGGGCAGCGACTTTCCGCTCGCCATCGGCCTGCTGGGAACGCGCGAGCGCATGGCGCTGGCGCTCGGCGTGAACGATCTTGACGATCTCGCGGCAAAAGTTCGCCGTCTTATGGACCTCAAGATGGGAGGTGGGCTCGGCGGGCTCTTGTCCAACGTGCCGAAACTTCGAGAAGTGGCCAGCCTTCCGCCGAAACGCGTTCGAAAAGCGGCCGTACAGGAAGTCGTGTGGCGTGGCGACGAAGTCGACTTGTCGAAGATTCCCGTGCTGAAGTGCTGGCCGCTCGACGGCGGTCCCTTCGTCACGTTGCCGCTCGTCATCACCAAAGACCCCGTGACGGGCGAGAAGAACATGGGCATGTACCGCATGCAGGTCATGGGACCGCGCGAGACGGGCATGCACTGGCAACGTCACAAGACGGGCGCTCGGCATTTGGAGAACGCCGCCAAGCTTGGCCAGAAGCTCGAAGTCGCCGTGGCGCTCGGGGGCGATCCCGCCCTCATCTACGCGGCGACGGCGCCGTTGCCGCCCGTGCCGGGCCTCAACGAGTACGCTCTGGCCGGGTACTTGCGCGGACAGCGTTACCCGGTCGCGCGAGGCGTGACGGTCGACTTGGAAGTGCCCGCCAACGCCGAATTCGTCCTCGAAGGCTACGTCGATCCCGGCGAAGAGTGGAAGCCCGAAGGGCCGTTCGGCGATCACACCGGCTTCTACACCCTCGAAGATCTCTATCCACGCTTTCACGTCACGGCCGTGACGATGCGTCGCAACGCCATCTACCCGGCGACGATCGTCGGTCGCCCGCCGATGGAGGACGCTTACCTCATCGAGGCGTCCGAGCGCCTCTTCCTTCCGGCGGCTCAGCTCATCTTGCCCGAGATCGTCGATTACCACATGCCTCCGGCAGGCGTCGCGCACAACCTCGTCGTCGTGTCCATCAAGAAGCACTTCCCCGGGCAAGCGTACAAAGTCGCCAACGGCTTGCTTGGCCTCGGCCAGATGATGTTCGCGAAGGTCATCGTCGTGGTGGACGAGGACGTGAAGGTGACGGACTTCGAAAGGGTGTGGCGCGAAGTGGCGCGCAAGGCCGTCCCCGAACGTGACACCCTCCTGACCCGCGGTCCGACCGACGTGCTCGATCACTCCAGCCGCTCGTGGAGTTTCGGCGGCAAGCTCGTGATCGACGCGACCACGAAGCTGCCCGAGGAGCGAGGCGAGGCCGTCACGTCTCGCGAAGGCGCGTCGTTCGAAAAGGGTGAAGACGTCTTCGGGGCAGCAAGCTCGACCGACTTGCCCCTCGCCGACGGCGTGATCGCGCAGCGGCAGACGACCGACGGCTACTGGATCGCCGCCGTCCGAAAGACGAGACCGCATCAAACGGCGGTGATCGGCGAGAAGTTCGCACGCTCGAACGTCGCCTCGGGCATTCGGCATCTTCTGCTCGTGGACGACGCGACGGACGTGAACGACATGCAAGACGTCTGGTGGACGATCTTCAACAACATCGATCCCGAGCGGGACGTGCGAGTCGTGAACGGCGTGCTGATTTGGGACGGAACTCGCAAGCTGCGCGAGGAGGGTTTCATGCGCGAGTGGCCCGAGAAGATCGTGATGGATTCGGCGGTCGTGGCGAAAGTCGACGCTCGCTGGCATCTCTACGGCTTGCCCGAAAAGCTCGAAAAAAGCGTTCACGGCGCGTCCGACGAGGCATTGACCGAGCCGTCTCAAGTTGGGGTGTTGACAAGTTGAGGGTTTGGGACTATTCTTTCTGAGCCTTCAAGGAAGGCGAGCAGGATGACAAGGTGGAAGTGAGGAAGCGGGGCCATCCGACAGGATGGTGAAGACGGTCTCTCCCCCGAGAGGCTCCAGAGCTTCAAACGAAACCCTTACGGGGTTTCACAGCCACGCGAACAA
>NZ_QJSX01000030.1 GCF_003217515.1 Deinococcus yavapaiensis KR-236
TCAAAGCTTGCGAGTGCGGGACGAGGTGCGGGCGGAC
The DNA here is from genome assembly GCF_003217515.1 of Deinococcus yavapaiensis KR-236. Classification (NCBI taxonomy): domain Bacteria; kingdom Thermotogati; phylum Deinococcota; class Deinococci; order Deinococcales; family Deinococcaceae; genus Deinococcus; species Deinococcus yavapaiensis. The sequence continues at coordinate 38 of NZ_QJSX01000030.1, forward strand.
ATCTTTTTGGCGTTCACGCAGTTGGCGTGCTGCCTGATCACCTTCAAGCAGCACGCCAAATTTTGTTAGGCGGTCTAAGACATACGTTCGTTTCTGTGTCTGGCGCGCGAGGCGCGAGTGGCGACGCGGTGAGCGCACACGTGGGGCACGCTTCACCAGCGTTCACCCGTGCTCAGTATCGGCATGTGTTTGTCGAGGAGCGGCGGCGGCTCACGTTGGACTTCTCGTCGCCTTCGAAGGAGGAGGACGAGGAGGAAGAGCAGGAGGAAAAATAGCGTTTGGGCAAAAGTTGGTCAAAAACGATAGACATCTCCCCTGTCATGCATAGTCGCATAAAGCAAGAACGCCGTCTGAGACGGCGTTCATCTTGGTGGAGGCAAAGAGATTCGAACTCTTGACCCTCCGCTTGCAAACGGGATGGGGCGATGTTTCTGTCTGTATTCATTCGATTCGAGACGTTAGCTTCTCCTCGGTTTCATCGAGGTTTTTCCACAACTACAACTTCTCAGTGTGGCTGTCCTCTGTTGCCCAATTCCAGAGATTTTACGAAAAGATTACGAACTATTGGACCTCCGATTCTTCGTCCTAGACGACAAGAATCAACCTGTTACACTGGGAAGCAATGAGCGTCACTCTTCGCCCAATGTCACAACGTGCACTGCTTGACGTTTCAGCAGTGGTGGCTAATTGGATGCAATGCCCCAAGTTCGCTTGGGACATGATACGAGCGCGAGGATGGCTCAAACGCCTTGGTTCCAAGCTTCCTCCCCTCTATGTTCACCGCGCTTTCGTTATAGGTGTAGGAGTTGGAGAATTGGAAGAAGCCCTCGGAAGGGCCGAGCGCAACGGGCCCGGTGTATTCCTAGCGTTCGTTCGGGCGGCATTTGGTCGCGTTCGCCATTCCATCCGCTGGCGTACGGCACGTAAGTATCAGAATCGTCGAGCGGAAGAATGTCGATTTGACAAGACCGTCGACCGAATGATGACTCATGCCCCCATTGATGACCGTGGATCCTGGGAAGACAGCGTTCCACTCTCCGAGCGCAGGGAACGCATGTTTCTCGAACGCCAACGCAGATTGCTTTCTAAATATGACAAGCTGTGCCCCGAAACCAAGGACTTTGTACGTAAACACTCGGCGTGTTTGATGAAACCGTTCACTAAGTTTGGGCCCGATGGAACCGCACGGTGGAATCAGCTACGTGTAAAGGTCGCTCAATACTGTCGCTCTTTGCAAGATCGCAATGCGCTCAAACGCTTCTTCGAAGAAATCTTCATCTTCCGTCGAGCGCCTGCGGACGCTTTAGCGCTCGCATTGAAGCACCATGAACAAGCAAACTTCCGGGCTTTTCTTGCTAAAAAGGTAAAGCGGTCGCTGCGTTGCGCCTGCCTTCCTCGCCCGGTTTACACCATCCCGATACCACCGTCGGCACCCCTCGCGCCTCCTGTCGCTTGAAGATCAGCCCTCAACGCTGTGTCTTCACCCCTGCCCTTGATGGGTAGGCGGCCCAACAGGGAGCCCAGTGCATGACGAACGAACAATTGAATACCCTTCACGTCCTCAAGCCTCGTGAAGTTGCTCGGCTGTACCGTCTCTCGGACGCAACCGTGTATGACGCTCTACATGGCCAGAATGCCTTAGGTGAGCGCGTGCCCCGCTTGCCCGCCTCTCGTTTCGGCAAGACGTACCGTGTACGCCGGGAAGACGCCGAGGTGTGGTTCCTCGCTTACTCGACACTGCCAGAGCAAGTGCAACCCGAACACGGGGGCGCACAATGACGAAGCCCGCCATTCAAGGCGGGCAAAGCGCGGGCGGCGCTGCTGTCATTCTACCCGCCTTGCCCTTCACCCTGCCAGACCATGAAGCGCTCCTCGGCCTCCTCGCCGTGACGCGCGCCGAGTTGCGCGCCCTCGACGCACAAATGACGGTGCTCTCTCAACTCATCCTCGACGCCAAGGGCGGCAACGCGGACGCGGTGCGCGAGTACCGCGCGTTGGAAGCCAAGCGCCCGCACCTCTGGTACCGCGTGCGGCTCCTCGACGCGGCCTTGTGGCTTCTCGAGCGCGAAGAGGTGACGTTGTGAGACGAACCGCGCGACAGAAACTCGAAGCGCTCCGCTCGCTCGCCTTGCTCGACGTGAAACGCGGACACAACGTCCAAGCGGCCTTAAACGTCCTTGACGCACTCTCGAAGATCGGCGTGAAAGGTGGGCAAGCATGACGCACCCCACCTCCTCCGAGTTCACGCCGGTCGAACGCTTCGTGCTCCTCGACGCGTGGCGCGGTGCGCCACGCTTCTACTCGAACGTCATGCCATCGCAACTCACGCACGTCATCGGAGGCAGTACCTTCACACCCGTTCAGATCGGTAAGGCGCGGCATGCCCTCGTGAAACGCGACCTTCTACGCTTGCGCGGCCCGAGCGTGCTCCTCACCGACAAAGGGCGGCGACTGGCGAAGACGCTCACGGCGGAACTCGCCGGGGTGGTGCTGTGATGCCATCCGCTCTGACCGCGCCCGCTGAACTCTTCGCGGCGTACTTTCTCCCGAACCCCTTGAAGCATGGGCGATTCAAAGGATGGAAGGGAACAAAGAAGATCGTCGAAACACTCGAAGGTCAACCCGTCACGGTCGCCATGCTCGAAAAGCACCTCGGAGTGGGCAAGTTCCTTCCGTCCGCTCTGGGGTATTTGCCGGGCACCTTCGACGGCACCCTGTCCGGCGCCGTCGATATGGACGCCAAGGATTACCCCAGCGTGGAAGCGCTCGCAGCGGCGAAAGAACGCCTCCTCGCCGAGTGCGCCGCCCTCAACGTCGAGGTGTACCCCGAGCGGTCCTCATCCGGGCGAGGCTGTCACGTCTGGCTGTTCACGGATGACCTCGTAACTTACCGCGACATGCGCGCCGCGCTGCGTTTCTTCGTGAACCGCGCCGCCCTGCCCGCCTCGACGGAAGTCTTCCCGAAAGGGGATGACGCCGCTTCGAACTGGCTGATCATGCCGTACCACGGGGCGCTTTGGCAGAACGGCGGGCGGCTCGGCGCGACGTACCTCGAAACGACGGATGGCGAGGCGATCCCTGTCGATGAACTCGACGAGTGGATCACGCGCAACCCGGCGAGCGTCGTAAGGAACCTCGCCGCCCTCGAAGGACAACGAACCACGGCGGGGACTTCCAGCGGTTCGAGCGGTGAGGGTGCCCTCGCTCTCGTGAACGCGCTCGCTCGCGCGGCCTTGCAGAAAGCGCCGTCTGCTCGGCATGACGCGGCGGCAGCGTTCCTCAACGTCGCGCATCGCGCCGAGCAACTCGAAGCAATGCTGACGGCCCTCGGCGGCGAGGACGTTCACGCCGTGTGGTGCGCGGACGGTTCACGCGACCTCGACGAGTGGCGCGACGAAATCGCGCGTTGGGCGGAGCACATCGAAGAAGGCAAAAGCGACCGTCAACGCGGCTTCCCGTACCTGAAAGAACAAGGTTTCGATCTTTCAGCGGTGCCCCTCCCCTCCACCGCTAAAACCGCTGAAAGTCCCGAGGAACCTTGGGGCGAACGGCAATCCCTGCCGCCCGTGCGACCGTCCGCGCCGACCATGCCGCCCGACATGGTGCCCGCCTCCATTCGCGCGTGGCTCCTTGACCTCGCCGAGTTGACCTGCGTGCCGCTCGAATGCGTGGCCGCGTCCGCCATCGCTGCCTTCTCCGGCTTGCTGGGGCGTACCGTCGTTCTGAAACCCGAGCGCTTCACGAGTTGGCGGGTGGTGCCGAACCTGTGGTATGCGGTGGTCGCCCCGCCGGGCAGCATGAAGACCTTTCTATACGGCGAGCCGACACGGTTCCTGAAGGTGCTCGAGGAACGCGCTCGGCAAGCGTTCGAGGACGCGAAGCTTGAAGCGGAAGTCGAAGCGGAAGCGTTGAAGTTCGAAGAAGCGCAACTCAAGAAAGGCAAGAGCTTCTCCCGAGAGAAACTGCTCGACCTCAAACGACGAGCGCAAACCCTCGACGTGACGTGCAAACGCTACTACGTCAACGACGCCACTCCTGAGAAGCTCGGCGAGTTGCTCAACGAGAACCCACGCGGCTTCGTCGTCCTGAAAGACGAACTTGCCGCGTTCATCGATCAACTCAAACGCGAGGATCAAGCGACCGCGAGGGGCTTCTACCTCTCGGCGTGGGATGGCAACGAAGGGTACACCTTCGACCGCATTCAACGCGGCACCATCCGCATTCCCGCGACGTGCCTCAGCATCATCGGCGCGATTCAGGAAGGCCCGTTGCAGAAGTTCGTGAACGATTCCCGCTCGGGATCGGCGGGCGATCAAGGAATGCTGCAACGCTTCCAACTCCTCGTGTGGCCTGACAACCTCGGTGAGTGGAAACGCCCGACACGCCGAGGGAACGAAGCGGCGTTCGACGCGGTGCTGCGCGTAGCAGAAGTCATCGATCGGTGGTACCCACCCTCGGAGGATGGGCCGCACGTGCTGACGTTCGACGAGGAAGCGCGCGGCCTCTTCGAAGCGTGGCGGGACACGCTGGAAGTTCGCACGCGCGGCGGTGATGAGGAATTGAGGCGCGCGGGCTCGTTCGCGTCGCACCTCGGGAAGTACCGCTCCCTCGTGCCGTCCCTCGCTCTTGTGTTCCACGCGCTCGAGCACGCCGAGCGGAACGCACGCCTTGACGACGTGCCGCCCGTGAGCGCGGACGCGCTGGAACTCGCGCTGAACTGGGCGGAGTTCTTGGAGGTGCACGCGCGCAAGGTGTACGCGGCGGAACTTGGCTTGTCCTTCGCGGGCGTGCGCGCCCTTGCCGAGAAGATCAAGGCGGGCGCCGTGAAGGACGGGATGGACACGTACACGCTGCGCCGCAAAGACTGGCAGTTGCTGCAAGGTTCCCTGTTCGACGAAGCTCTCGACGGGCTCGTGTCGCTAGGATGGGCTCGACGGGTGGAAGTGGAGACGGGCGGGCGACCGCGTGAAGTCTTCCGCCTGCACCCGGATCTTCGAGAAGGCGGTGAGGCGTGAGCGTATTCCAGATGCGGCGATATCGCACGAACGCCCCCACCCTCACCGCTGAAACCGCTGAAAGCCTACCTTCGACGCCTTCTAGCGGTTCTAGCGGGAGCCTCCCCGGCGCTTTCGTAGAATCACGCCTTGAGGTTGACCCGTTCGAGGTGGGCAAGGCGTGCGGGTACTGCGGGAGTTGCGCGCGTTGGACGTTCGACGGGTACGGCTACCTCGGGGCGTGCTCAACCGGGCGGTACGCGCACGGCCTCGACGGAGCGTATGACGAGTCGGTGTTCACGTCCGTTCACATGCGCTGCGGCGTGCAAGCCGGGCGAGGCTGGAAGGGGAAACGCCCGTGAGCGACGGCGTGCCGAACGTCCTCAGTCTCAGCGTGACCGCCGACGTGCTCGGCGTGAGCTACGAGACGCTCCGAGGGCAAGCCGACCGTGGGCACGTCGCGTGCGTGCAATTCACGCCACGCGGCAAACGCTGGGTGCGCCGTGAGGAAGTCGAACGCCTTGCGCGAATGCTCCACGTCATTCCTGACTTCTCGCACGCCTTATAACGTTCGACAGATTGCATGAGCAGAGGCAAGGTCATTGTTTCCCGCAGGTAGTGTTGTAGCTCCTACCTCTGCTCCAATCGCCAATAGTTGCTCGCTCCGTGGAGGTTCGGCAATCAATCCTCCTGAAGTGCCACACGCGTCATCGTAATTCGCATCAGTGCCGCACCCACACCCCGCCGAACACTCACCGTGAATTGACTGCCAGGTGTGCCTTGCAAGCGCTCACGAACCGTTCGGTTATTCAACCCCTTCAAGGAACGCCCGTCGACTTCTACGATCTCATCCCCGACCTTCAGCCCGGCCTTCTCTGCTGGCTTGCCCGGCATCACGTCCGTGACGAACACGCTGTCCGAGCGCCGACGAATCATGTCGAACTCGAACCCGGCTCCCGCATACGTTCGGTAAATTCGCCACACCAAGCTTTTCGGCAGCGGTTGGTTCGTGAACCGACGCTCGTCCAGCCCGTTCTGGTTGAGTCCTTTCCGTTCCAGCAGCAAGAAATTCCAGCCAGCCGCAAGCTTCCAGTCAAGGTCTTGCACAATGTGCTCGCATGTGATCCGGCCCTTCATGCTGGTCGGTGAACGCTGCAAAACCAGCATGGCAGCGTAACTTCCAGCTGGGCTGGGAATCTGCGGTGCGCTGAACATCGAGATGTTTCCAAGCCGTTTATCGCCTTGGTACACATCCAGCTGGAATTGATCTCCCGTGGCATCCTCTGGAGTGACCGTCACCTTGCCCTGGCAGTCCTGTTCCGAGTTGAAAAATAGGGTGGTCACGGGAACGAGATAAATACTCTGCAATTCCTTGGAAGTTGGCAGAGTGATGTGGAAGACACCTTGTTCGTCGACACGTCCCTTAGCAAGGGGAAAGCCATTGTGGACGAGCCGAACTTCCCCTGCTTTTCCTTTCGGCCAATCAACGATCGCTCCGGTGAGCGTTCCTGAGACCGGCACGGCTTGGGCAGCGAAACCGAGGATCAACGTCGAGAGGGTCAATTGTACGAATCGACGAATCACAACAACCTCCGAAGCGAACATGTGCTGCGAGTGGAGTTGCCAACGCTGAAATCGTTTGCCCCCTTTCGTTGAGCATCACTCGGCCTTCCTCGTGACGTGTGATGCGGTAAGGATGTCAAAAGCAGGTCGAAGCACTACTGCTACGTAGCGCATTCCGACTCGAGAAGCAGATACCTAATTGTCTGCTTAATAACACTGAAGTTCTAGTCCCCTGGCGCTTTATCACCACGACGAGCGGTTCCATTGATACGAGTCGCTTCGTGTGATACGAGCAGTTTTCGCGCTCTCAGCAGCATTTTCGCGCGTCCTTCGAGATAATCTAGGCATGAAGAAGCCCGACGCCTTGCACGCCGACCTGAACGCCCTCAAGCGAGACACGCCGAAACTCGAACGCATCGTGAACGAGCACGCGCGGCGCGTCGATGACCTTCTTCGTGACGTCGGCGCGGGCCGCGCTTCGTACCAGGCGCTCATGGCCGCCGAGGGGCAGCTCGGCACGGCGAGGGGAATGCTCGAGCAGCATCACGCCGAAGTGAAGGCCCTTGAGGATCGCCTCGTGAAGCGTGAGCGAGCCGAGCAGGAGAAGACGCACCTCTCGCAGATCGCCACGGCCACACGGCGGCACGCGCGCTTCCAAGCCCGGCAGCGCTGCTTGCTTGAAGAGTTGGACTCGCGTATTCACGCGGTCATGAGTGAGTGCCTCGCGCTTCACGCCCTGGCGCATGAGGAGCGCGGGCGGGCGCTCGGCCTGGCCGCTGGGATCGTGGAACGGCACGCCGGGCCGATGCCGAGCACGAACGACGCGCACGCCGTCAACGCTTGGCGGGAACGGATGCGCCTCGTATTGAGCAGCGCGGCGGGGGAAGGGCACGCGCCCCTGTCGGACGTGACGCACCTCGAACTGTGGCCCGTCGCGGGCTTCGAGTTCGCGTCCCGCCTCGAGTTTCGTCCGCACGTGCGCCCATCACCCTTGGATGTGCGCGCTTTCGACGAGGGCGCATGAACAGCGAAAATGCGAAACAAACGCTCGAACGAGTTGACGGGCGCACCCTGAACGCACGCACGCACGGCGCACTCTCTGATAGCGTGCCCGACTTCGAGTGGGAAGCGTACGAGGAGCACCTCGCCGGGATCACGACCTCACTCACACCCGTGGGCTACCTCGAAGAGCGCCTCGTGGCACGCATCGCCTTGAACTTGTGGCGTCTCGCTCGCCTGGAGCGGTGGGAGGCGTGGCAACTCGAAGCGAGCGCCGAGGACGCCGAGGTGCGCGCTCGGTACGGTGGGCACACGATCTTCGATGAGTTCGACGAGCAACGCACTTTGAGGGAGTTGTACGAGAAGGCCCCGGCGCTCATGGCTCCGGTGCCGACGCTCAGCGCGGGGGAGGTGCGCGGGCATCTCGCGGCGTTGGAGCACAAGACGCCCGCGCACGTCCTCGCCCCTGACATGCTCGAGGACGTGCGGGCGAACGCCGCTGAGTTCCTGAGGGAAGGGGAGCTGCTCTTGGCCTTGTCCCGTGGGCAGCTCCCTGAAGGCATGAGCGACGAGGATCGTTCGAACGTCGGTTTCTTCTTCCAGCGGTACTTCGACGAGTGCGGCCTCAAACCGAAGAAGTACCTCACGGCAGCGATGGGTGCGGTTCCTTCGAGTGACGACTTCGCCGCGCTGGAAGACTACGAGCTGGTGTGGTCACACGAGATGCTCGAGCACGCCTTGTCGTTCGCGCTGAGCTTGAAGGTTCCAACGGCGGAGACTCTCGTGATGGTCGCCGCAACGAAAGGCAGCGCCACGCGACGTAAAGGTGAAACGATCCTCGCGCTGGCCGCGCGAGGCGAGCAACTCGTGACGCGGGGCGTGCAAGCCGTGAGTATCCCCAGCGAAGCGGCCCTCGAGAAGCTCCAGCGGTACGAAACGCACCTCGAGCGGCAGTTGTACAAGGCGATGCACGAACTCGAAGCGCTTCAGGAGCGACGAGCAGGCCGGGCGTCTCCTCTCGCGCGGCTTGAGGTTCACTGCTCGCCAAGTGAAGGGTGATGACACTCGGAAAATTGGGCACTCTTTCGGGTACTCAATGCGCATTTGGCTGCGAGGTCATGTCACACAAAGGTCTACGCTTGGACATCGCTGCTTCCTTAGCCACTTGGCAAGCGAAAAATTAAAGGGGTAATAAAGATCAGCGGCATTTCAATGAAGAAAAAAAGCGTAAACTAAAGTAAATCTAAAAGGGATGCTATGATCCTCACCTTGCAACACGGTCACTTTCGGTGAGGGGAGCGAATAGTGAGACCGGCCCAGGGGAGGCACCATGAACCAGGCCCATGCGCGCTCCTTGGTCGCCATCACGCTTACCGTCCCCTTTTGGCTCACTCCTGTTGTAGCCAGTGACTTCGGCCTTCGCAACCTCAAGGGAATTCAGGTGTGTACAGACGAAGCGAGCGTGCAAGCGCAGGACAACACTGACATGCAGGACGCACTTCTAACGGCCATTCGCGCCCAGTTACACGACGGTGCCGTGACGACACTGGAAGGAGCTTGTCGAGCACGTCGAGACGCTCTCTACCTCCTGCTCAACGTCGATTATCAAATCGCAGCGGCCTTTTCCACGGAAGTGGCGCTCTTCGACCTGAATGCCGCCGGGTACCCGGATGGGGTCAAGGTGTATGCGCGGGGCAGCTTTGGGCGTGCAGGCGATGCACCAGCGCTCATGGAATTCGTGTTGTCGGATTTCGTCGAGTTCATCATGGATTGGCGTGAACAAAACAGCCTTCCCACGAATCGGCTGAATCGGCAGTCGTGAAGGAACTGGGCTTGTCCGTCGTTGAATTTCAAGCTGCCACCTTGCATGTTTCCTGCTTGGCACGAAGGAACTTGCTGTGCGAGCGGGGCGCCAACTCATAGGCGAAAAGCTATTCGTGGCATTATGTTAGCTTCCTCTTTTCATCTAAAGGCTAATGAGAGGGGACGTGAAGTCACGCGAGGTTAGTAAAAGTTCGTATTTTCGTCGGCTTTTTTCGTCATTCTTCGTGCCCGGCAACGATTCGACGTGCCACGCGAGGAAAGCGTGTGATCGTGGCGCGCACAGGGTATGAGGCGCAACGTTCCAGCTTTCAGGCGAGTGGTTGACAAATAGCAACCGATCGCGGAGCACGCAGGCGCGTCAGGTAACGACGCTCCTTTTTACTTGTCAGAGTTGTTAGTTTCACCGGGCAGCGCGGGGGGCTTACCACGCAGACCAATCTAAGGGAATCTTAGCTGCGTCGGGCAGCTCGGCAGGGAGCGCGTGAAAGTGTCGAGTCGCGTTCGGAGCTTTAGCAAAACTTACAGAGTCCTACATGTCTTCGTCACGTCCTCGCCTGTGGCGACATCAAACGGCCCCGCCTTCCCGTGACAGCTAAGCGAATGCGGCACAATGAAGGCACACCGCCATCACTTCGAGGAAGGGAGCAGCTATGACCTCCAGCAACTTGGCCGTCATCCAAGCACTCCACCCCACCACCCTGACGCACGTTCTTCGGCAGCACTGGCCTCAACAGCCCTTCGAGGTGACGGACTTCACCGCCGACGTGCTCAGCCACCAAGGCGTCACCAGCCACGACACGTTGTTCCTGCTGCAAGGCCACGCCCTCACCGAAGGCACCCTCCAACCGTGGTCACTGGTCCTCAAAACGTTCGAGAAATTGGATGCCCAGCAGCAGTCACACGACCTTTGGGCCCTGACGCGGGAGTACGAAGCGTACCATTCCAATTTGCTCAGCAACCTGCCTGGTCCCGTGCGAGTACCTCGGGCCTACGCCCTCACCGAGCGTGGAGATCAACGGTGGCTGTGGTTGGAGTACGTGCGCGAAACGACGCCGACGTGGACGCTTGAAACCTACGCGCACGCCGCGCGTCAACTCGGCGCGTTCAACGGAGCGTACCTCACCGGAACCCCGCTGCCCGACGCTCCTTGGTTGCTGCGCAACTTGGTGGAGCAGTGGTCGACGATGTTCGCTCCAACGTCCGCGTGGCAAGCGCCGCTGGTGCGACAGTTCTTCCCGCCGGACCTCCAAGCGAACGTCTTACGATTGTGGGACGAGCGAACGGTGTTCTACCAGGCGTTACGGTCGCTCCCGCAGGTGTTTTCGCACTTCGATTTTCACCGCCGGAACCTGCTCGTTCGCCATGAGGAGATCGTTGCTGTGGACTGGGCGTGGTGCGGTCATGGCGCGGTTGGGGGGGACGTGGTGAGCTTGGTGGGCTCGACGTGCATGCTGGGCGAGTGGGACGTTGAAGAAATCGAGGTGTTGGAAGGCGTGGTGTTCGAGGCGTACCTCGAGGGGCTGCGGATCGCCGGGTGGCGAGGAGACGCGTCCGTGGTGCGGTTGGGGTACGCGGCATGGCTGGCGTTGCATTTTGGGCTGGTCGGGCCGACCTTGACCGCTGTTTGGACGCTGGAGGACCGGCAGGTGCGGGCAACCGAGCTGTTCGGTGGAACACCCGAGGAACTGGCCGGGAGATGGTCGGTCCTGACGGAGTTCAGCTTGCGGCGTGCCGAGGAGGCGCGGGCACTCTTGAGGATCGCGCAGCCCTACACCGACCTTCGGTAAAAGCTTCAACCTCGTGCGGACTGAACGGTGTGGCCAAGTGCTGCAGATTCAATAGCAGCCTCGAGTGGATCGACGAGGGGCGGGCCGTCTCGGAGGAGCTTCACGAGGATCGGTGCGAGGTGGGCGCGCACTTCTTCGGCTGTGCATCGCTGGAAGGTCAGGGTGAAGGCGCGCGTGGGCGGTTCGAGGAAGCTGACGCGCACTGTGCCGTCTTCGTGAATGTGGACGTGCACGAGGTCGAAGGCGTCCTCGTGCACGTGAAAGTCAAAGCCGGGCGGCGTGGATCGACGAGACAAGGGTGTAACGGTGAGCACGCGGGACACGTTAGTCAGGGAAGGTGAACGCCAGGAAAAATCAGGGCAGCTCGAGGCATGAAAAAAGCGCCCTTTTGAGGCGCTGATATGGAAAAGATAGCGTCATATGCGCTGCGAGAACGCCATTCGTGGTGCTTGTCGGACGCGCCAGTGAAGCGTTGTTGCAGAAATGCAACGTCGTGTCACGTGTTCCTCCCGAGACGTCTTCCCTCCGGGTGTCACTCGCAGGCGATGCCATCACCGTCCCGATCGAGCTTACGGCTGTACCCTGGCTCACCCACACGAATCGGTGCGGCACCCGCCGCCCGTACGGCCGAGCAGTTGGCGTACGTGACGTTCGATGACGGCAACGGCGTGACGGGCACGGCCTTCGTCGTCGTGGTTGGGGCCGGTCCTTTCGACACACTCGTCGTGAACGTCCCGTTCGTCTTCACGGTGAAGGTCACGGTGCCGTGCACGTCCGTGCGGAACACGGTCGCGCCGATGTTCTTGTACAGCGCGAGCGCTTCCGACGACGGATGCCCGTAATTGTTCGGTCCCACGCCGATCACGACCACCTTCGGTTGCAGCACGCTCAGCCACGCGGCACTGTCGTTGTGCTTCGATCCGTGGTGCAGCGCCTTGTACACGTTCACGCCGCGCAGTTGCGGTCCGTACGCCGCCGCCCACCCTTTCGTGGTGCTCGGTTCGGCATCCCCACCCAAAAACATCTTGAACGTCCCGTACGTCAGCAGCACCCCGACGGAGTTCGCGTTTTGATCCTTAGCGGGCACGGTGCTTGGCGCGGGGATCACTTGCAGCTTCACGCTCGCGCCGAGGTTGATGGTGCGGGCCGTCGCGCGCAACCCTTGCGTGCCCGCCGCTTGGAAGGCGGCGAGGACGCGCGCATACGTCTGCGTGCTCGCAGCGAGCCCGTTGTTGAGCAGCGTGCGCGGCTTGAACGCCTGGGCGACGAACTCGAAGCCGCCAATATGATCTGCGTCGCCTTGGCTCATCACCGCGAGGTCGAGTTGCTTCACCCCGAAGGACCGTAGGAGCTCGGCGGCCGCGCGTCCTCGTCCAGCGTCGTACAGCATGCTCTTGCCGTCCGGGGTGGTGACGAGAACGGCGTCCCCTTGCCCGACATCGAGAAAGCGAATCACAAGGTCTTGCGCGCTCACGGTGGACGCGAGGAGGAACGCGGCGAGCAGGAGGCGCTTCACAGTTGCACGTCTCCACCATCATCGGCCGCGTTCAAGGCGTTGAGAGCCGCTTGGTTGGTGCTGAGGGCTCGCTTCGAGGCTTCGACGTCGAGGGTGAAGGTGACGGTGCCGTCGTGCGCGTGCACGCGCAGATAGTCACCTTCCTGCGCTTGACTGGGCAGCCATGCGCGGGGAAGGTCGAGGAGGCGACCTTCCCACTCGACGCGGGCAAGATCGGCTTCGAAGCCGTCAATGACGATGAAGTTTGGCATGATACGTCATGCTACTGTCCGCATCAGAGTGCCGTCGGGCTTCTGGGGTGTTGCAAGGTTTATGGCGAGTGGATGTACGTCCGTATGAGCTTACGCAGGCGCTGAGTGGATTGTGACGAGGAGGATTCGAGCTGTCAGTGTGTCGATTCCACGACTCGATAGAACATGCATTGATAAGCGGTGTGAAGTGCGCCGCGAGCGGCAACTCTACAAGACGATGCACGAACTCGAAGCCTTGCAGGAGCGGCGAGCGGGCCGGGCGTCGCCCCTGGCGCGGCTTGAGGTTCACGGCTCGTCGGTCGAAGAGTGACGACCTGAGGTTTTCTAAGGTTTTCACCCGTGCGGGGTGTTCGTAAAAATTCGTATTTTCGTTGGCTTTTTTCGGCATTTCTCGGGCGTGAATCGAAACGAGGCTAATGGGGCGACAAGCAGAACGGCAGTGAGTTGAAGCTCTTTGGATGAAGAACACGTGGTTCCAGCTTTATGAAACCCCCTCGTTTGTGAGGAGCGTCTAAGCGTACGCTTTAAAAGCAACACAACCGGGATGCAACGACCTTCGCCTCAAGTACGGTCACTCAAGGCGGAGCGAGCAAATAGTGAGACCGACCCGGGGGAGGAATCTATGAACCAGGCATCGCCAGGCCGTTCAGCTTCCCTCGCTCTGATCATCGCCCTTCTCCTTGGAGGAGGATTCACCGCGCTCGCCGGTGGAAGGGAACCTCCCGCTTCATCGGCCTCCACCTCGGCCAACGCGTTCACAGTGAAGACCACCCTCGCGGGCATGGCGAATACGACATTGCCGTTGCGTGTTGCATGGGTAGCCACGCCCAGCATCGAAACCTACGACATTCGCACCGTGCAGTTCTTCATCGACGGCAAGCTTGTTTCAACCCCGCAGAACGCGCCGTACCGATTCAACGGTCCCGGGAACTTCCTGGTCACGACCTTCCTGACGCCTGGAAGGCACACGTTCACCGCGACCGTCACGGCCCTCGACGGTCGCAAGGCCTCGGAAACCGTCACGGCCAACGTCGCCGCCGCACCGCAACCGCCCGCCGCACTTGCTGGCGCTTGGGAGCGTGTCATCACCAAAGAGCAGTTCGACGCTGCCGGACTCGACACGGGCAACGATCCCGTGCTGTCAACGCTTCTCGGACGTCCCTGGCGCATCATCATCGATTCAGCTGGCTTGTGGACGATTGACCCCATGCCGTCAGGCGGCCTTCTACACGTCAACATTCGAGGTAACACACTCACCACCCTGGGGCCTATTCGAACAGGACCAAATGACGCGGTGTTCGCGTACGGTGCACCCCTCGGTGGGGATAACTACTGTGGTCCCGTGAACCGGGACGAAGGGGCATACAGCTGGGCCGTCACAGGCAATCAACTCACCCTTCGCGCCGTGAAGCCCGCATGTGCTTCCGAAGAGGTCATTCTCACCGGTACGTGGACGCGCGTCACGCCCACCCCGAAACGCTGAGCGAGCAACTTAATCATCAGCAGTTGATTGGTAGCCCTCGGGGGCGCTCTTTGCGCCCCCGAGGGCGCGGCATTGTCGGCAACGTGGGAACGGGCTGTTCGCGTTTGAGAGGTGAAGCGCAGCGTGGAAGGAGAGACGGGCGCAACGTTCCAGCTTTCGGCAGAGTGGTTGACAAATAGCAATCGATCGCAGGGCACGCGGGCGCGTCAGGTAATGACGCCCCTTTTTTATGGTGTCTGTTTTGTCTGTTTCACCGGGCAACGCTGGTGTGGTAAGTGTTGCGGGGCGTGACCTTGCGGGGAACGTTTAGCGGCAGACTGGGGGGCATGAGCCGGGGACCGGGCCGGGTACAGCGGGGCATCCTGGGGCACTCGAAGGCGGGCCGCTGGACTGCCGGACGCTGGCCCTCACGGTGCAGGCCAGTGAGGAAAGCACACCCCGGGCGCTGCGAGGTCTGGCCGCCCGGGGCCGGGTCGCCTGCCTGGGGTACGGGCCGGTGTTCGTTCTGCATGAATCGAGCCGGGTTCTGGGCCTCTCCACAGTCTGGAGAGGCGAAGGTGAATCGTTATGAGCGCCCGTTCTGCTTAAGCGTATTCGAGCCATACAGGAACACGGTTCACAAAACGGTTGATGCAGTCGCGTCAGCCCTTGACTCATGCTTCTTGACGCTGCACTCTGATGATGCTCACTCTGAGACAGGAGGCGTAATGCTGTCCATTGATCAGGTGTCTACCCTTCAGCAGCGTGAAACCGTCATCGATCTCTTCCGGGAGTTCCTGATCTGGAACAAGGACGAGTTGCTTCGGAACTATGGGATTGAATGGGATTACCAGGAGACTCTAGAGCACGATCGCGCGACCCTGGATCAGTTCATGCCGCCCTCCGGCCGCTTGCTACTGGCGACAGTAGACGGAGTCCCTGTCGGAACGCTGTCGATGAGAGTTCATACTGATGGAGCCGCAGAGCTGAAGCGGATGTATGTGCGGCCGTCTCAACGGAACGCGGGAATTGGAGTGGCACTGGTGACTCGAATTATCGAGGAAGCCCGGCACAATGGCCATCGTTTGCTCCGGCTCGACAGTGCGGGTTATATGCCTGCGGCACATCGGTTGTACCGTCGCCTGGGTTTTCAAGACACGGAGCCGTACCCAGAGAGCGAGATCGCGGAAGAGGAAGAATTGCTGAAGTACTGGGTTTTTATGGCCTTACCCCTCGATTAGCGGACACGTGAGGGGGTCGTGGCCGGTTGGTCATGCGTCATCCTGTAGCCCGGTGAGACGAAGTATCAGGGCATGGGTGCAATTGTGCCCACGCTCAGATCGGCCTAGTGTGGGGGAGTCTGTTCGTATCCCACTTCCAGGTGTCCCCAGGCTGAGGCGTCGAGCTGGGGGCAGCGGGCAGCTCGGTAGGGAGCGCGGGCGGTTCCTCGAGGTTTCAGCCCTGAAGAAATGAAGGCATCGGCAGCGGAACAGGATGAAGCAGGATCGCGGACCATGCGTGCGTCAGGTGTTGTCAGGTCGCGCTCGAAACCTTAGCAAAACTTAGCAACCTCGAGCGGTTCGACGAGCGTGAAGAGGGAAACGAAGAAAGCGGCCATTCCTGGCCGCTGATAACTTCAACATAGCGTCGTATGCGCGGTGAGTCAACGGTATTCGCGGACCTCTAGGAATCTCTAGCTTCCCGTGTCGCTCAGGGTGTCTCCCCACGCGCGGGAAGCGTGTTCCCATGCTTCGTTGAAGGCGCGCATCACGCGCACGTCAAGCGCGGTCGCTCGGAAGAGCGCGAACGGCTCGCCGTCTCGCATTCCAAGCCTTCAAAGGTTCGAGGAAGAGGAAGCCGGTACGCGGGCGCGTGGGTCGTCCTTGAGAAGCTTCACGAGAATGGGCGCGAGACGTTCGTGCATCTCGTCAGGCGTGCCCTCGTCGAAGGTGACGGTGAAGGCGTGCGTGGGCGGCTCGAGAAAGCTGACGCGCGCTGTGCCGTCTTCGTGAATGTGGACGTGTGCAAGGTCGAAGCCATCCTCGTGAATGTGGAAGTCGAAGCCGGGCGGATTGGATCGACGAGATAAGGGTGTAACGGTCAGCACGCGTACCACGCTAGCGAGGAAAGGTGAACGCCAGGAAAAACGCAGGGCAGGTCGAGGTACGAAAAAAGCGCTCTATCGGACGCCAATAAAAAAGACGGTGTTGTATTTGCGGTGAGTCAATGCGGCTCGAAGACCGTGTCAAGCGATTCCCCTAAGATGCTCTCGAAGCTCACATAGCTCTTTTCGACTGTGAGTAACAAATAGGAGCGCCTTTATAAAAGGTCGATCGAATGAGTTGAATTTAAAAGTACGCTCAAGAAGCAACATTAAACAACCGGGATGCAACGACCTTCGCCTCAAGTACGGTCACTCAAGGCGGAGCGAGCGAATAGTGAGACCGCCCCGGCGGAGGTACGTATGAACCAGGCACCCGTACGCCGTTCACTCGCCTTGCGCCGTCTCGGCACGCTCACCGTCCTCGCCTTGTCCAGTAGTTTGCTCACGGGAACCGCTCAGTACACAACCCCCATCACTTTGCGCGTCACGTCCTCCTTCGACGGGCGCATCACTCTGCCACTACGCTCGAAGTGGATCGTGAAGGTCTTCATGACCCCGGACGACACGTCTTTCGCAGGCAACACCCTCTTCTTTCCACGTGACGAAGTGGAGTCGCCACAGGAGAACATCGAAAGCGTAACGTACCTCGTCGACAATCAGGTGCGGTGGATCGCTCGGAAAATGCCGTACACCTACGGCGGTTGGGCCGGGTACTTCACTACCACGTGGCTCAAGCCGGGTAAGCACACCTTCACCGCGGCCGTGAAGATGACGGACGGCCGCACGGCTTCGAACACCGTCACGGCCACCGTGGGCAAACCGCCTGCGCCGCCTGCGGCGTTGGCAGGCATGTGGACGCGGAACATCCAACCGCCTCAGGCGGAGCTTCAAGGCAAGTGGAACCTCGTCTTCGATGAGATCGGCACGTGGTTGACGGACCCTACGAGTACTGGGGTGGCTGAGTTGATGAGCGTGCAAGGTGACACCCTGTACGTGATCAGTCCGATTCAAATGGGCCTGGCAGACATTGGCGTGCCGGCGTACGGAGCCAAGAGCATTGGCGGAAATACCTGTGGCGATGGAGGCGCTCAGTCTCTTCAATACCCGGTGAGTGCCTTCAAGTGGGCGGTGAAAGGCGACCAGTTGACGTTGACGCACGTCAAGACCCAGAATGCTTGCCCGGATCGGGCGTTCCTATGGTCGGGCACGTGGACACGCGTGAAGAACCCGCCGGCTCGAGGCTCTCTTATTCCCGGCAAATAACGTTCGGTAACGTGGAGTTGGACGAGAGCGAGCCACAATCTTCATCGATTGTGGCTCGCTCTCGTACCCTCAGGCCCTTTGAAGGATGGAGGCTTCTCCTGCGTACATGGACTGTGAGCTTCGACGTGCTCAAGGGGGGAGCGGTCCAGCGAGCGTCAGGCGGTCAGGGCGGGCGTGAGTTCAAGCCACGCGCGAAGTACGTCGTCCCCTTCAGAGGTGAGAACGTGGTACGCGCGGGCGCGCGGCGTGGTGTACGCGACGAGCAGGAGGCCCGCGCGGGGCGTGAGGAGCACGTCTTCGTGCTCGGGAATCGTGACGCGCTCGCCGCTTTCAAGGGTGAGGTGTACGTCGTTCGTGTCGAGGTCGAGGCTCATGCTTTTGATGCGGGGAAGGTGGTTCATCTCGTCGGCTCCTTCGAGGGAAGGGGGGAGAAATCCCCCCTCGCGTTTTAGGCGTAGATCGTGCGAGCGGGGACGCTGAAGCCGCGGGTGCGAAGCTCGAGGCGCAGGGCGGGCCGCGTCGTGCGCGAGGTTCCAGCCGCCGAGGGTGCCGACGAGTTGCGCGGTGTAGAAGCCGTTCTGCCCGGTGACTTCGATTCTGTGCGTGGGGAGTTGCAGGGCGAGCGCGGCGACTTCGAGGGTGTCTTCGTATCGGTCGGCTTCGAGTTCGATGCTGTACGCTTGGGTCATTCCATTCACCTCGTGTGGATTCCTTGGAAAGGCGGCTACTTTGGTCGGTTGGCGCTCTTCTTTGGTGTCTCTATATTACCGGATTCTGGTTAGTGTCTCAACCGACTTCCGGTAATAACCGGAATGTGTTAAGGTGGGGTATGAACGACGAAATACGCGGCAAAGTAGACGAACTGCTCAAAGAAAAGGGCCTCACCCGCTCCGACCTAGCACGCGCGGCAGGCAAGACGCCTCAGGCGATCACACGCGCTCTGAACGGCGGGAAAGACGGCGGCGGGCAACTGCCCGGCATCTGGGCCGCGATTTTCGATGCGCTCGACGTGAAACTCACCATCGAGAGGAAGGACGGCTGACACATGTCAGGACGCGGGCGGCGTAGGGCAAGCGGGCAAAAGCAAAAACGGGGACACGGCGAAGGCACCTACAAAGTGCTTCCTGACGGGCGGTGCCGCTGGCAGATCGGCGTGACGCTTCCCTCAGGCGAGTTCGCGCGCAAGTCGGGCACCGCGCCGAGCGAACGTCTCGCGCGGGCTGCCGTGCGGAAAATCGTCGAGGCCGCCGAGAAAGGGCAAGCGCCCACGAAGACGAAGCTCACGGTCGGCGAGTTCGTCGAGGCGTGGATCGAGTCGAGAGAATCACTTTCGGGTCGAACGCGCGACATGTACAAGGACTACTTACGCCTGTACATCAAGCCGCTTATTGGCAGCGTCAAGCTCGCCGGAGTGACGCCGCAACGCCTACGCGACTTCTACCGTGAAACGCAGCAACGGCGCACCCTCGACGAGACGGACGCGAAAGGCAAGCCTAAACAGCTTGCGGGCCTCGGCGCATCGGCTCGCGTGCATGTTCACAACATCCTTCACGGGGCGCTGGCGCAAGCGTACAGTGACGGCCTCATCTCAGCGAATCCTGCCGCCGCACCGAACGTGCGACCAAAGGCCGCGACGGTGAAAGAACGCGAGCTGAAGTCGTTCACGCCGGACGAAGCACAGAAGTTCTACGAGGCCGCGCGAGCGGATCGAGGCGGTGTGCTCCTCGCGTTCATGCTCGCTACGGGCGTACGACGCGGCGAAGCCATAGCCATAAAGTGGAACGTCGTTAACCTCGAGGCGGGTTTACTCGAAGACGGAACCCCCTACGGAACGGTTGACATTCGACTTACTCGTTCGCAGTCAGGCTCGAGGGTGTACGAAGGCCCACCGAAGACGCCCACCGCACGCCGTCAGATCACGGTGACGGGAGAAGCGCTTGAGTTGCTGAAGTTCGTCAAAGCGCGAACCGAGAAGGAACGTGCGGCCCGGCTCGAGCACTACGAGGTGACCCCGTACGTCTTCACGACGTTGCGAGGCACGCCGTACCGCCCTGACAACATCGGGCGCATGATGAACGATGTGTGCAGGAAGGCGGGTGTCAGAACGCTCAATCCGCACGCCTTAAGGCATACCTTCGTGTCAGTCTCAGGGATGAACGGCGCGTCATTAGAAGCTATTAGTGCTCATGTCGGTCATGCGTCATCTTTCATGACGCACCAGTATCGCCACTCCTTTCCAGAGGAGCGGCGGCGGTTGACGCTCAGCTTCTCGTCTTCGAAGCCGCTTGGCGAGGAGTCGGAATAGCGTTTTACGAAAGGATTACGAAAAGCGCCTCATTCCTACCCTGTTCTGCATAGCTGCACAAAGCAAGAACGCCGTCTTAGACGGCGTTCTTCTTGGTGGAGGCAAAGAGATTCGAACTCTTGACCCTCCGCTTGCAAAGCGGATGCTCTCCCGCTGAGCTATGCCCCCACGGGCGAAGCGTAGCCTAGCAGAGGATCGCGAGCTTGACAAGCCGCTTTCCCCTTTGTACCCCTCTCCACGGGTGGAGAGGGGTACGGGAGCGCTTGGTCCTCAGAAGGTGTACGACTTCGGCACGACCACGATGCCGCCTTCGGTTCGGGCGAAGCCTCTCGCGGCGTCCTCGTCGGCGTCGATCCCGATGCGGGTGCCGGGCGGAATGATGACGTCCTTGTCGATGATGGCGTTGCGAATGTGCGAGTGCCGACCGACTTCGACGTTGTCGAAGATGACGGCGCCTTCGACGAGGCTGTACGAGTGCACGCGAATGCGCCGCCCGAGGACGGAATCTCGCACGGTGCCGCCCGAGATGATGGTGCCGCCCGATAAGAGCGAGTTGAAGCTCTGGCCGCGGCGCTCGGCGGCTTCATGGACGAACTTCGTGGGCGGGCTGAACTCGGCGGCCGTGCGCAGGGGCCACTCGGGGTTGTACAAGTCGAATTCGGGGCTGACGGACACCAAATCCATGTTCGCCTCGAAGTAGGCGTCCAGCGTTCCGACGTCCCGCCAGTAGGTGTTGGGCCCGGCCTGTCCGGGAATGGGGTTTCGCAGGAAGTCGTAAGCCATGACGTTGTAGCCGTCTTTGAGGGCCATCGGCAGGATGTCCTTGCCGA
Source organism: Deinococcus yavapaiensis KR-236 (assembly GCF_003217515.1). Taxonomy (NCBI): domain Bacteria; kingdom Thermotogati; phylum Deinococcota; class Deinococci; order Deinococcales; family Deinococcaceae; genus Deinococcus; species Deinococcus yavapaiensis. The sequence continues at coordinate 20,936 of NZ_QJSX01000030.1, forward strand.
AGTCGTAGCCTTCGTCGTCGCCGCGCGCCGCCGTCTCCAAGAGTTCTTCGAGGGCTTGGCGCGAGAAGATGTAGTTGCCCTGCGACGTGAGGACGGTATCGGGATTGCCGGGCAGGGTGCTGGGGTCGGGCTTTTCGAGGAAGTCCGTCACGCGTCCGCGCGAGTCCGTCGTCATGACGCCGAAGCGAGCGGATTCAGCGGCAGGCATGGGGTAGCTGGAAATGGTGATGTCGGCGCGCGTGTCGCGGTGGAAGTCGAGCATGTGCGCGACGTTCATTTTGTAGATGTGGTCGCCGGAGAAGATCGCGACGTAGTCGGCTCCGTAGTTGTCGACGAGGTGGAGGTTTTGGTAAACGGCGTCGGCGGTGCCCCGGTACCAGACAGGCCCGAGTTCCTCGTAGCGGTACATCTGCGCGGGCACGAGGGTGATGAAGTAGTCGGACAGGAACGTGCCGAAGCGCCAACCGCGCTGAATGTGCTCGGTGAGGGATTGCGCCTTGAATTGAATGAGGACGTAGATGGAGTAGATCTCGGAGTTGATGAAGTTGTTAAGGGCGAAGTCGATGATGCGGTACTTGCTGCCGAACGGAACCGCCGGTTTGGAGCGTTTTTGAGTGAGGGGGAAGAGGCGCGAGCCTTGCCCGCCTGCGAGGATCATGCCGAGAACGCGTTGTTTCATGAAGGCCTCCGTGATGCGAGTGGAATGATGTGAATGAGGATACTCGTACGGCCAGTGTAAACCGCATTCGCCGAGTCATCCTACCTTCGAGGAGTCTTCATGAGTGGATCGACGCGCGAAGTGGAGCGCCGAACCCCTTTGGGGTCTCAAGGCGTGAAAGCGGCTCGCTGTTCGCGCACCCAACGCAGGGCCTGCAGCATGGCCGACTTGGGTTGGGCGCCGTTCACGGCGTACTGTTCGGCGAGGACGTAGAAGGGCACGCCTTGGACTCCGGCCTGCGCGGCGGCGCGCTGAGCCTCGTCGACATCAGCTCGGAAGCGCTCGGACGCGAGGAGGGCACGCGTGTCGTCGGGCGTCAACCCGCCGCGCTCCGCGAGGGCGACGAGCGTCGCGGGGTCGCGCAAGTCGGCGCCTTCCTCGAAGTAGCCTTTCATGACGCTGAGGGCGACGCTCGTCTGCACGCCGCGCTCGCCCGCGAGGAGGATGACGCGGTGCGCGTCGACGGTGTTGGGAGCCGAGGCAACCACATCGAAGCGAAAGCACAAGTCGTCGTCGCAGGCGTACTGCTCGACGTGCTCGAAGGCGCGGCGCATGTTCTGCTCGCCGCCGAACTTCTCGGTCGCGTACGGCTTCCACTCCGCGCCTTCCTCGGGCATGTCGGGCCGAAGTTGGAAGGGAATCCAGCGTACGTCGAGGGCTTCGTCTCGCGTGAGGTCGTCGATGCGTTTGAGGCCGATGTAAAGTGCGTCTGAAAAGCGTGCAGGACGAGATTTTCCCGTTTCATGAGGTTGGTCGACGATAGAGGTCGAGGTGATGTCCCGTGAGTCGACCCGCG
>NZ_QJSX01000031.1 GCF_003217515.1 Deinococcus yavapaiensis KR-236
TTGTTCGCGTGGCTGTGAAACCCCGTAAGGGTTTCGTTTGAAGCTCTGGAGCCTCTCGGGGGAGAGACCGTCTTCACCATCCTGTCGGATGGCCCTTGCAATTCAAGCTTCTTCCGTTGTCATGCTTCGCGAGACTCTCGTCTCTGTGCGCGTTCGGGTTGGTTCCCTCAACGACTCAGTTAGTATACATACTGGCATCGATCTTGTCAACATCTTTGTCACTTAACTTGAGCGTCTTACGCACAAGTCTTTTTAGTGCCATGATCTCAAGGACCCATCGACCCTCGACCAGGACGAAGAAAATCATCAGCGTCCAGCCTTCAAACCGACCACGTTTGCACGAGGGTCCGCAAGAATACACTCCTGCATCACGCCCGTCAAGAGCCGAAGCGCGAGTGAAGGTCACTTCATGCCATCCCCCTTCGACCATAAAATTCGCCGCACCAAACCTTACCCCTCCCCCACTGAGGTGCCGCGCTCAAGCCTTACTCTTCAAGAGTTAGAGTTGCCAAGGACTTCCCGCGAAGGGCCAAGCACGTGACAACAGGCAGGCCACAGCACTCAAAGAAGTACAGCAGTAGCAGCCACACCATCTGCCGGCTTGGGATCACCTCACACGATGCGGAACGACGTTCCAATCTTTCTGAGTCAACGACCATCCTCGACTCTGACACCCCCTGGCCCGCGGATCCAGGGGATTTTTCTTGTCCCACACGCCAGACCTCACCCTGCTCGAAACCTTCTCGCACACCCAAGTGCTATGAAGAAACGGCAGTGGACCAGCCATGAAGAAGCGTTCACACAGGCAGGGAAAAACAGCCTCTCCACGCCAACCCGACTTCAACGGGTTCTCGAGGCCGATTGGCCGTCCAGCACGAACATTGAAGCGTTCCCGTCTTTCCCACCGTCCTCAACACACGCAACAACATCGATGGCCTGCGTGAAGCTGCCCTTCGGACCCTGACCGACGTGATGGTCCTCGCCTACCAACGCCACCGCACCGACATCACCACCGCCGTGGGTCGACTGCGTGACCTTTTCTTCCTCTCGTCCAACGACCAAGCGGCGCTCGTACTCGTGCTGCGACAATCACTCGAACTCCTCAACGAGCTCCAAACGTCGGCGAAGCGTTACGCGACCCGTTCGCTCAGTGCGACGCGAGAACCCGGCGTACGACGAGCCCGTCGCGTGCTGCAAACGCGCGAACCGCGACACGGACCCTCACCTTTTCGTGCTGACTTCACGCGTGACCATTCGAGGCTTCACAGCCGCAGCGTCGGTTGTTTCGGCCACGCCACCCAGAATGTCGCGCCTTGATCAGGTTTGCCTTCCGCCCACACGCGACCCCCAACGCGTTCGCACGTTCTCCGCACCGTCACCAATCCCACCCCCGTCCCCTCGTACTCACTCGACGGATGCAACCGCCCGAACAACTGGAACAACTTGTCCCCTCGAAGTCGTGCGGGGGCAGCTTACACGCGTGAAGCTCGGGCAACGGCAAGCACCCCCGGCGGACACCTCTGAGAAGGCATAAGAGACAGCCTCCGCGGATGCAAGAGGGCGGTGAAGGTCAGTCGGCAGGCCGGGTCTTGCGGTGCTCAATGCACGTCACGAGGTACCTTCCTTGTCCGAGTTGGCCTTGAGGTAGCCGTACAAGGTTTCGCGGGAAATGCCGTACTCGCCCGCGAGGATCGTTTTCTTCTCGCCGGCTCGCACTCGGGCGTGCAGTTGCTCGGCTTGGTTCGGGGTGAGGGTCGTGGAAGCACTGGGCGTCATGAACTTCAAAGAGCGCTTGCAGGATGCGGTCGAGCAGTCCCGAGCGCACCCACGTCTGGAAGCGGCGATGACACGTCTGATACGCAGGGAAGCGCGGCGGCAAGTCCTTCCACCGCGCTCCCATCCGCAGCACCCACAGCACGCCTTCGAGCACCATTCGATCGTCTTGACGCGGTCTGCCGGTCGCCTTTGGCGGCGGAAAGGGAGGGTCGATGATCTTCCACTGCGCTTCGGTCAGTTGCACGCGGTCAGCATGGCGCTACCCGCTGAACGACTTTTGAGACCGGTCCATGTGGTGATAGACCCACAAAAGTAGCGTGACCAGCGTCGACGACGTCCACGGGAATGCTCATCTTCAGGTGGCGTGCACACCCGGCACTTTCGCACCGTGCGTGACCACAAGGTCGTCCGTGCGTTCTTCAAACTGCTCGACGGGGAGGACGTTAACCTTTCAAGCCGGTCACAGTGAGGAAACCCTCGGTAACGCGGCGTTGGAAGATCAGGTAGGCGAGTACGACCGGAAGGCCGCCCAACACCGCGGTGGCCATCGTGCGCGCGAAGCGCACGCCGTAAGCGTCTTGCACTTGCGTCAAGCCAAGCGGAATCGTCATCATTTCCGGTGAGGTCGTAATGATGAACGGCCACAGGAAGTTATTCCAGGCGCTGATGAACGTCACAATGCCGATTGCCCACAAAACGTTGCCGCTGAGGGGCACGAAGATGCGCCACAAGATGCGCCACTCGCTCGCACCGTCGACGACCGCGGCTTCGTGAATCTCTTTTGGAATGGCGTCGAAGAAGTTCTTGAACACGTAGATGGCGATCGGCGAGACGATTTGCGGCAAGATGATGCCCGCGTACGTGTTGACGGCGTTCAAGTCGTTCATCAAGCGAAAGAGCGGGATGAGCAGCGCTTCGAACGGAATCATGATGCCCGCGAGGAACAGCCACAGCAAGGCGTTCTTGCCGCGAAAACGCAACTGCGAGAACGCGTAGGCGGCGAGGGCAGCCAGGGCGACGGTCACGAGGGTGATGACGAGGGACGTGACGGTGCTGTTGAGGTACCAGCGTGGCAAGTTTCCCAAGGCGACGACATCTCGGAAGGCCGTGAAGGACGCGGGATTCGGGAACCACACGAGCGACTGCGCCACCGCTTGCTGTTCGGACTTCAACGCGGTCAACACCGCCCACAACAGTGGAAACACCCATAGAAAGCCGAGCAGGAACGTCGCGCCGGTCGCGACGACTGGCCATACCACATGACCGCGTCGCATCAGCGTCTCCTCGAGAGCAGGGCGGCCTGCACCAAGGACACCAACAGGATGATCAGGAAGAACGCGACGGCGATGGTCGATGCGTACCCGCCGCTGAGATTTTGGAAGGCGGTGTCGTACATGTACTGCAGCATCACGCGCGTGCTGTTGAACGGTCCACCGCCGGTGAGAAGGTACATTTGCGTGAAGATTTTGAGCGACGAGATGAGCTGCAACGTCAACACGAGCGTCGTGATGGGCCACAAGAGGGGCCACGTGATGTAACGAAAGACTTGAATGCCTTGCGCCCCGTCGAGGGACGCCGCTTCGTACGTTTCTTTGGAGATGTTTTGCAAACCCGCGATGAACAGCAGCATGTTGAAGCCGACCGTCCACCAGATCGTCACGACGGCCACGGTGGGCATGGCCGTTGCGAGTTCCCCGAACCACGAGGTAGTCGAGCCCGTCAAGGCGTGGACGATGCCAAAGCTGGAGTTGAGGATCCACTGCCAAAGGAGCGTCACGACGCTCACCGGAAGGACGAACGGCAAGAAGAACAGAGCTTGCACGAAGTTCTTGGCCCGAACGAGGCGATGGACGGCGAGCGCCATCACCAGTCCGACCAGCGTTGTTGGAATGACGGTGAGCAAGGCGAAGAATCCGGTGTTCCTCAGGGCCGCCCAGAAGTCCGCGTCGCCGAGCAACTGCACGTAGTTCGCGAGCCCCACGAAGGGTCCGGTTTCGGTAAGGGTGCTGTCCGTGAGGCTAAGTTGCACGGCGCGCAACGTCGGGAAGATGAAGAACAGCAGGTAAGCCAGCAGGAACGGTGCGAGCATCAGGATCGCGGTGAAGTTGGCGGACTTGCGCGGACGCCCTGCTTTCTTGCTGACGGCTAGGTCGCGCACCGCAACGGTCTTTCTCATAGCATCCCTCCCGAGACCCAAGGGACGAAGGAGACCCCACGCGTAATCGCGTGGGGCCGTGAAGTCTGTGTCAAGGGCGCGGCTTGCCGCTCATGAGCTTGTTCGCTTCCGCTTCGAACATGCTGATCGCGCGGTCGATGGGCAGTTGTCCTTGAATGGCCGCCGGGAAGTACTTTGCCGCCGAGGCTTCCAAAGGTCCGGCCGCGCCACTGTACCAACCGGGAGGATCGAACGCGACGTTTTGCGCGGCGACCGTGGCGTAGTCGCTGTTGGGCTTGAGCGCCTTGTACGCGCTGGAGTTCACGGTGGGCAGGTATGCCGGGATGTGACCGCCTTGCGCCCAGACCATCGAGTTTTTCTGGACGTACGCCACGAAGTCGAGGACGCCCGCCAAGTGATCTGACGCGATGGGCTTCTTGGCGTTGTTTGGTATCGCGAAGCCGTGCGAATCGGCCCACATGTCTTGACTGGCGTAGAACTTCGGTAGTGGCGCGACGCCGTAATCGAAGTTGATGGTTTTCTTGGCGCGGCCGTCCGCCATCGCAGGGACTTCCCACACACCGTTGAGCATGAACGCGGCTTTGCCGGTCGTGAACTGCGCGACCGAGGTCGGGTAGTCCGTGTTCTTGAGCATGTAGCCGTTCTTCATCCAATCGACCATCGCTTGTAGGGCGCGCTTGCCAGGTTCGCCCGCGACGATCTTGTTGTTTTGGATGATCTTGCCGCCCTCTTGATTGATCATCGAGAGCCACAAGCGCCACGACATGTACGAGTTCGGGCCGTTCTCGAAGGCGAGGCCCGCTTGACCAGTTTTGTCCTTGACGGCCTTGAACGCCGCGGTGAGGTCGGCGACCGAGTTGATCGACTTGAGCTTGCCGTTCGCGTCCAGCAAGCCCGCTTTACCCGCGAGGTCCTTGTTGTAGTACATCACGAGCGGGTGCGTGTCGAGGGGAATAGCGTACGTCTTGCCTTGGTAACCGGCGGCTTGCCACAACCGTGGGAAGAAATCGGCTTGCTTCAAGCCGACGCTGGCGAGTTCTTGCGTGGTGATCGGCCGCAGCAGGTTCTCGGGCGCCCAACCGCTGATGCGCGAAAGGTGGAAGGAGATGAGGTCGGGCGCTTGGCCGACGGACGTGGAGGTGCGGACTTTGGTGTAAAACGGCACGCCCCACTGTAAGACCGTTTGTTGCACTTGGTACTTGTTTTGGCTTTTGTTGTAGCCGTCGATCAGCTGCTTCATTCGGGCGCCGTCGCCTCCTCCCAGGAAATTCCAGAAGGTGATGGTAGTCGGCGCAGCTCCCGCGACAGTCAAGACGAATGTGCCACTCAGTGCGAACAAACGAAGTGCGTGCTTCATAGATCCCCCCAAATGCTTAGGAACTCTCGCTATCACATACGATGACACTACTTTTTAAAACATCTCGACACCTCGGCATTCCAGACGCATAAAAAGAGTGGGCGTACTCGACACCGTGAGATTTGAAGGATTATTCCTTCAAAAGAAGAGGATTGGACTCGTGCTCATAGTGTAAGCATGAAGCTCTTCCTTTGTCTATAGCTTGTGCTTTATAGTGGTCACGTGCCCACTATTCTCGATGTCGCCAAGCGTGCGGGCGTCTCGGCTACCACCGCCAAGCGTGCGTTGAGCGATCCCCACTTGCTTCACCCGCAAACGCTTCGCCGGGTGCAGGAGGCCATCAAGGAGTTGCACTACGAACCCGATCAACGGGCTGGTAGCCTGCGAGGAGGACAAAGTCGCACGATCGGCTTGGTGGTGGGACGTTTCGCCGAGCCGTTTTTCGCGGAACTCGCGCACGCCATCAGCCAAGTGCTTCGACAAGCGGATTACAGCGTGATCATCAGTGAGAACGAGTACGACAGCCGAATCGAACTCGCGGAGTTGCAACGCCTGTACGGCCAACGAGTCTCGGCGCTGATCGTTCGCCCCGGCTACGGCGAAGCGAGCCGCGATTACTTGCTGCGCCTACGGCAACGCGGCGTGTACATCCTTGAAGTGGACTACCATTTGGAGGGCGCCCCGTTCGACTCGGTACTCCTCGACAACGCCGCGTGCGTGCGTGAAGGCGTCGAGTATCTACAGGGTCTCGGGCACACGCGCATCGCCGCGCTGAGCAAGTACGACGCCGTAAAGCACCCGGAGACGCGCTCGAAACTCTTTCCTCAGGCGATGGCGGCGCTCGGTCTCTCCATACCCGACGAGTACGCCCGAGTCATCGACTTGCGGGAAGACACCGCGTACGAACTCACGAGAGACCTTATGGCGCTCGCCACGCCCCCAACCGCCTTGTTCGCCTTCACGGGCAGCCAAGCTGCCGGCGCGTTTCGCGCCCTCAAGGAACTCGGGCTGCGTGTCGGACGTGACATCTCGCTGTTGACGTTCGACAATTACTCGTGGACGGCGCTCGTGGACCCCGGCATCGATGTCATCGAACAACCCGTCCGTCAAATGGGTGACGCAGCGGCTCGCATCGTCATGCAGGCCTTGGAGCAAGGACCGTCCGACCGTCCGATTCACCTGGCGTTGCCAGGACGACTCATCCGCCGGGGCAGTTGCGTGCCGCCCGAGTCTTCGCCGCCTCGCTCCACCTGTATGTCCAACTGACGCCGCGATTCAATTTCCCGGCTGAACTCGTTTGCTGCTCGAAAGGACTCGTATGACTATTTTGGATCTCTTTCGTCTTGACGGACGCGTCGCCGTGGTCACGGGCGGCGGGCAAGGCATCGGCTTCGAGATCGTCAAAGCGCTTCGAGAAGCGGGTGCCGAAGTGGTCATCGCCGATATGAACCCCGAGACAGCCGAGCAGGCGGCACGTGAGCTTGGCGCGTCCTTCGACGTCCTCAACGTCACCAATCCAGATGCCGTTCGCGCCTTTGCAGGGCGCGTGTACGAACGCTACGGACGCGTGGACGTCCTCGTGAACAACGCGGGGACTGTCTACAACCTCCCTGCGGAAGAGACGCCGGACGACGAGTGGCGCCGTGTACTCAGCGTGAACCTCGACGGCGTCTTCTGGTGCTGCCGTGAATTCGGACGCTTCATGCTCACCGCAAGAAAAGGCAGCATCGTCAACCTTGCGTCCATGTCGGGCATGATCAGCAATCACCCGCAGCCGCAAGCGTCGTACAACGCCAGCAAAGCGGGCGTCATCAACTTGACGCGCTCGCTCGGCGGTGAGTGGGCGTCGCGCGGCGTACGCGTGAACGCCATCGCGCCGGGATACACCGCGACCGCCCTCACGAAGAAAGCCCTTGACATCCCCGAGTGGGCGGGCGTGTGGATCAGCGAGACGCCGATGGGCCGCCTGGCCGAACCGTTCGAGATTGCGCCCGCCGCACTGTATCTCGCTTCGGACGCCTCGAGCTTCGTCACGGGAAGCACCCTGGTGGTGGACGGCGGGTACACCGCGTGGTGAGCTGAAGTGTACCTCGGGCTCGACCTCGGCACCGCGAGCGTGAAGGCAGCACTGTTCGACGCGGACGGTCGACTCGCGCGAACCGTCGCGCGCGCGTACGACGTGCGCGCCCCCATGCCAAACCAAGCGGAAAGCGATCCGCAAGCGTGGTGGATCGCGGTCGGTCAGGCCGTCCGCACGCTCTTGGACGACGACGCCAAGAGTGTACACGCCCTCGGGCTGTCCGGCCAGATGCACGGCGTGGTGCTGTGCGACGCCGAAGGTGAAGCGCTTCGTCCGGCCATCTTGTGGGCGGACGCGCGCAGTACCGCCGAGCTTCGCGCGTACGACGCCGTGCCGGACGTTCGGCGCACGGAACTTCGAAATCCCATCACGACAGGCATGGCGGGCCCGACGTTGCTGTGGCTTCGGCAGCACGAAGCGAGCCTATACGGTCGAGCGCGCTTCGCGCTGCAACCGAAGGACTGGCTGCGCCTTCGCCTGACTGGTGAAGCGTTCGCCGAACCGTCTGACGCCTCTGGTACCTTGTTGTACGACCTCGAGCGAGACACGTGGCACGCGGCGCTCGTGGAAGCCTTAGGCCTTCGTCTGGATCTGCTCGCCCCGCTCGTGCCTTCCAGCGCCACAGCCGGGTTCTTGTCTTCGCGCGCTGCGAAATACCTCGGCTTGCCGTCCGGCTTACCAGTCGCGGCTGGCGCGGCCGACACGGCTGCCGCCTTGCTCGGCACTGGCATCACCGCAGGTCAGTTACAACTCACGATTGGCACGGGCGCGCAAGTCGTTCGCGCCGAGGCGAGCTTGCCGGCGTCACGGCCGGCCCTGCATGTGTTTCGAAGTTCCAACCACGAAGGTTGGTATACCCTCGCCGCCGTCCAAAACGCCGGGCTGGCCCTCGAGTGGGCGAGGCGGACGTTGCATCTTGACTGGACAGAATTTTACGAGGCGGCGCAGCAATCCGAACCGGGCGCGCGCGGCTTGACGTTCCTGCCGTACATGACCGGAGACCGCACGCCTCACCTCGATCCTCAAGCGCGTGGCGGCTGGATCGGTGCGGGACTCGAACACGACGCGTCGCACCTCGCGCGTTCGGCGTTCGAGGGCGTCGCCTTATCCATTCGGGACGCCGTACGGCTCCTGACGTCCAGCACACCGGGCACCCTTCGACTGGCTGGCGGAGGCTCGCTGCATCCTTGGTGGCGTCAACTGCTCGCGGACATCTTGCAGTCTGTCTTGGAAATCGTGGACGTTCCGGTAGCGTCCGCCTACGGAGCGGCCTTACTCGCTCAAGCTGCAGAAACTGGGCGAGGTCCAAGAACGAGCATCGTCAGCGTTCGCAGCATCATTGAGCCGCGAGCAGACGCGCACATGCAGGCACTCGCGGACGCCACCGAACGATTCTCAGCAGCGTACACGGCCTTGCGGCCCTGGTTCTCGCGCCGTTAGTAGAGTACGCACATTGTGAAGGATGACTTTGGGGAAGGTTAACAAGCGTCTGGGGCGATATTGGTGGGTGGTGGAGCGGACGTCGTCGTGGTTCGGGCGCGTTCGCCGGTTCTGGGGCCGGTAGCAGGTGCAGGCGGCACGCCGTTAGCGCGCCGCCTGATCACCTTTAAGCAGCACGCCAAGTTTTGCTCGGCGGTGTAACAGCCCTTGTGTGCTTACGCTTGAAATAAAGTAAGGAACGTATGGGCCGATTCATCAAGATCCTGCGTACTGCCATCACCGCACAGGAATACTGGATGGCCGTATTGCTCTGGACGCTCGTCGCCATCCTCTGGGGTGGTCTCCTGGGCGAGGGTGGATGGGAGCTGCTGTGGCACGTGACTTTCATCGTCACGCTCTACACCCTATTCTTCGTGTCGCGCTTGTGGCGTTCGAGCACGCATCTCGATTGACGCATTTCAGCCCTTTGGTGAATGAGGCTGTGTCGATGCGAGCGGCAGCATCCCAGGAGGCCTCACTGCTTCCGGTGGGCGATGCTGCTAAGAGCTGCGGGCGCCCCCTACCGAACACTGTCATGACGACGAAATACCGTTGGCTCACCCTCGGCGAAACATACGCGTACCGCGCCGCGCCCGGACGTGGTCTCGACGAACGCCGCGGGCAATCCTGGAGGGCAGACGGACGTCGAGCGTTCGCACTTGCTCGAGGCGCTTGACTTGGTGCGGGAAATGGGACATCCAGGATGGACGGCAGTGGTGGAAGCGGCGTTGAACGGGCAGTATGTCTCCCCCGTCTTCAATTTCGAACAGTAACGTCCTCAATGGACGCGGTGAGGTCAAGAGAAAGCTTACGGTGCATGGTGGTTCAAAAGGCCCCTGAAAGCTTGCGCATCAAGAAGGAACAAGGAGGGAGCGATTGCTTGTCCACTTGGGGTATACCCCAAGTGGTCAGTCCGCGCCTATCTTCCCAGTCGGGTGCCTGGAATCATGCGGTCAACGTTGAAGTCTTGCTGGTTGCACGGTACGGCCCCTGGCACGCTGGCACGGAGGGGCGGGCGTTTCAGCTTCTTGCCCGCGGCGAGCTGCTGCCAGTACCCGCGGGGCGGCTTGGGAATGTTGCGCGATCGGCACCACTTGGCGATGGTCACGTCGGACACGCCGAACTCCGCGACGAGTTGCGCGGCCGGAGTGGTCCAAACGCGTTCGTACAACTCCTGACGCGAGGGGGGCGTTGGGCAGCGCGGGCGAAGGACGCGGGCACGAAGTCGTTGGACATGCCGTTCTCCTGACGCGCCGCGCTGTGGTCGCGCCCGTGTGGAACGGCGCGAAGTGATGGGCGGCGCGCTACCGGTACTGTGACACGTTTCCTGGGCCAGGGTGGATGGGTTGAGGTGGCCACTCTTGGAAGCAGGCCGAAGGTTGTCCTTCAAGAATTGCGCGTTACGCTCCTGACGTATTCGTCCTGGGTGTGTTACACAAAGGTATGAGCGGGTATGAGTGGCACATGCTGCGCCTCGACGACACCGAAGACACCGACCGCGGCGGCAGCACCGACCGCCTTGACACCACCATCGCGCTCTGCGAGCACCTCGCCGGCGAAGCCCTCGAATGGGAACGCGTCTCCCCGACGATCCTGCACGCCTGGTCCACCTCGAAACGCTCGTCATTCCTCGTGCGGCGCCGCACGCTGGTCGCGTAATGTGCGGCCGCCTCACCGAATCGATCACCCGCGCCGACTTCATGCGCTTCTTCGGCATGGAAAAGCCGGGCGACCTCCCACCGCGCTTCAACGTCGCACCCACCCAACACGTCGTCATCATCACGCACCACCCGCACGGCCGTGCAGCCACCCTCGCCCGCTGGGGATTGATACCTCCCGACCTCACGCCGGACGACGCGAAGCGCTTGTCACTGTTCAACGCCCGCCGTGAAACGCTCTTGACGAAGCGCCCGTTCAGCCGTCCGTTTCGACGAAGGCGCTGCCTCGTGCCCGTGTCCGGCCTGTACGAATGGCACGACGGGCAACCGTTCCACGTGCGCCGCAAAGACGGCAAACCCCTCGTGCTGGCCGGCCTGTGGGAATCGGCGTTCGGCGATGAAGGCGAACTGTTGAGTTGCACGGTCATCACTACGACGCCGAACGCGGACCTCACGGCGTTGCACGACCGCATGCCGGTGATGCTCTTGTCGAAGGACTGGGACGCGTGGCTCGACCCGGCCACGCCCCTCTCGGACGCCGAGCGTCTGCTCGAACCGTTCGCGGCGGGGGTGCTCGACGTGTACGCGGTGTCGAAAGACGTCGGCAACGTTCGTAATGAAGGCGCGCACCTCGTCGAGCGGCTGCCTGGCAACGCTGCTACCCCCAGTTGACGCGGGTTCTTTAGTGCAGGCGGGCGTGCACGCCGTCCGCCGCGAGGATCTCGGCTTTCACGAAGGCGAGCGGGAGGTCATCCATCAACAGGGGCAGCAGCAAGCCGACGTGCCGCTGGGCACGCTCGACGCCCAGGTCGTCGAGGAAGGCGGCGAGTTCACTCGCGTCGAGCCTTCGAGCGGAGGAGGGCAGCGCGAGGGCGGTTTGCAGGCGGTCGAGCAAGTCCGTTATCACGGCCGCATTCTGGCGGTTGAACCTGAAGCTCAGGAAAAACCGGACGTGTGCACGGGGGGTGCATAGACGTTGCGTATCGGCGCATCGCGCGGTAGAATATTCAGCATCAAGGTCGGCCGAGGGGCCGGTTTTTTCGTTTATGGCGAGCGAACGCTACCGACGCGTGTGGGATCCCGAGCAGCGCAAACACCGGCGCGTGCACCGCCTCATCGCCGAGCAAACGACCGGGCGCGCCCTGCAGCCCGGCGAAGTCGTTCACCATCGTGACGGCGACCGCGGGAACAACGACCCGGAGAACCTGCGGATTTTGCCGTCGCAACGGCATCACATGGCGCTCGAGCACGTGGAACGCAAACGCAAACGCGGGCAAGAACCGTTGTTCGACGACGACACCTTCCTCGCGTGACGCTCACCGCGCCTCGACGTCCACGACGATCGGCGTGAATGCCAACTCGTTGCGCTCGTCGCACAGCGCGGCGTTCACGAAGCACGTGCCGTCCTCCTCGAGCCAGCCGTGACCCACGTGAAGATGCCCGAACACGTGCACTCGCGGTCGGACAACCTTCACGCGTTCGCGCAGCAGCGGGCACCCCACGGACGCGCTGTCATCCTCAAGTCGATCGAGGACGCCCAACGGTGGGCCGTGCGTCACCAGCACGTCCACGTGGGTGGGAACGCGCTTCCAGTGCGCGCCGATCTCCCACGCCTCCCGGTTGAACGCCCACGCCATGAACGACGGCGTGACGGGACTGCCCCAGAAGCGAAGGCTGAAGCACGCTCGCGCCCGAGTCCTGCAAGTACGTAACGTTTCCCAGCACCAACGATCGCGCGAGGGTTGGGTGCCGCTCGAAAAACACGTCGTAGTTCCCCGCGATCAGCACTCGCGCTTGAAACTGCGTCTGCGCGCCGAACCACTTCAAGAAGCGCCGCGTAGGCCCTCGCCCGCCCGTGTTCGTGAAGTCCCTGGCGTGCACGAGCACGTTCCCGTCCGGCAGCACGATCTGCTCGTGAAGGTCGTGCGTGTCGGAGATCAGCACGCGGCGCGACAGCTGCTCGTTGTACCCCAGCCAAACGGCTCGCGCGGAAGATTCTAGTGGTACCGGGGGCGAGCACCCGACCAGGCCGCCATTAAGCACTAAGCACTCGCGCCGCCGTGCTGCGCGGTCAGAGCATCCACGACACGCCGCGCGTGCGCGTCCCAAGGCCCACCGAACGCTTCGCAAGGCTTCCTCGTGCCTCTGAAGAGCCGCGTGAGGCCGCCGCGCTCCTTGAGGGTCTGACGGTCACACCGACCGAGCGCCGCGCCTTCGAATTGTTGCACCGCCTCGCCGTGAAGCTCACCCGCATTCGTGGGCACGCGGCCTAGAGCCAGCTCCACACCAGCATCAGGAGGTGGTCATGAGGAGGGACGCGTCCTCGAGTTACTCCTGCCCGGCGGTTCCGCGCTTCCAGTAGCCGGTCACACGGATGAACGAGTGCGGAGAGAGTGATCGCCCCTCGAGATGCTCGCGCAAGGCGTGCGCGACATTGCTTTCTGTCCCACCCCAGACGAATCCGTCTCCCGATGGTAGGGGAAGGTTCGCCAGGGCGTCGCGGAGCAGCGTCGTCATTCCCGGCTCGTGCGGCGCCCGGTGCAGCCAGCGTACGTCCATCGTCGCGGCGCTTGTGAGGGGCAACTCGTCGTACGCGTCGTTCACTTCCAGCAGCACGGTGACGGGTACACCCGCCGGGAGTTCCTCCAGACGACGGGCGATGGCGGGCAAGGCGCTTTCGTCGCCGAGCAGCAGGTACCAGTCGAAGTCGTATCGCACGACGGTGGAGCTGCGCGGGCCGCCCACGCCGACGAGGTCACCAGGGCGCGCTTGAGCGGCCCAGGTGCTGCCGGGGCCGTCGCCGTGCAGCACGAAGTCGATGTCGAGTTCGCTCAGTTCAGGGCGGTACGCGCGGGGAGTGTAGTCACGTCGCGCGGGTGGCGTCACCCCTTCGGGCAGGATTGGGCCGTTCGGGCCGAGGGTGGGCAGGACCGGTTGGTGCTCACCAGGAGCTGGGAAGAAGACTTTGACGTGATCGTCCGCGCCCAGGCTGGTGAAGCCGTCGAGGGCGGCACCGCCGAGGGTGATGCGGCGCAGGTGGGGCGTGAGGTCAGCCGTACGCTTGACTTCAAGCAGGCGGAGCTTGACGGGATGCGGGCCAGAGCGGGTGACGCGGTCGGTCATGACGGTCCTTTCGGCGTTCAAGAGCGGGCGGGTTGAGGAGGACTCAAGCTGACAGGGCTGCTTGGCGCTGGGCACTTCGGCGCTCCCCGCGAGTGTTCATTGCCTGCGGACGATCCGCGGGGACGTAAGGCATGAGTGTGGCGTCACGAGGCTTCACAGGAATCCTTGGCGGTACGTGCTCGTACGGGATCCGCGTCAGGTCGTTTCCTTGGAACGCGCAGGGTCACGAGCGGCGGTTCTTGCGCACTCGACTCCGGCCGTTCCAGCCTTTCAGGATCAGGAGGGTCAATCCGGCGGAAAAGCCCATGAAGAGGAGGGGCTTGACCAGGCCCGCCAAGCGCAGGAGACCTTGCGGCTCCAGTTCGGCGTGCCCTTCTGCGGCGGGCGTGGCGCGAAGATTGTCTGCCGCCGGCAGGGAGCCCAAGGCGAGGATGAGCAGCGTGGTGACCAGCGTCGCGAGAAGCAGGATCAGTCCGGCATTCCTGGTGCTCATTGGGTCATCCCACCCGTTGGTGGTCGTTTGAGCCGCTGAGCAATCCAACGCCAGTGCAACGTCAGGTGCAAGCCGATCAAGAGCATCATCAGGGTGGCTGAGGCTTTATGGACGGTCAACCAGAAGTTGTCCGGGCCAACCATCCAACCCAGCATGGGGAGCAGCGCTTCGCTGATCATCAGGCCCGAGACGCCTGCGAGCAGCATCATGAAGAACAGGGCGAGATTGAACCACTTGGCGAAGATCGTGTGCCCTGGCAGCTTGCGGCTGGAGCGTGTAAACACGCCCACCACCCACTTCCAGTGCCACACCAGGTGGTAGAACAGCGGCGCGAAGATCAGCAAGCCCAGCCATTCGTGGAGGGGAATGCCCGTGGTCATGGGAGCGCTGACCAGCATGAATACCAGCAGCAGCAGCACGTCGAGTTGCCAGTTGCGCCGGGTCATGTTCGCCTTCTTGAGCGGCTGATCGAGCGTGGAGGAAAGGTCGACGTTCATAGAGACGTCAAGCCGTCCTGTGCGCGTCCCGCAAGGCTGGGCGTGCTGCTCCTGGGTGTGGCGCTCGGGGTTCTAGCCGAGAGGCTCGGCCGGGGATTGTGATGAGGAAATGGAGGAGAAAGTTCATTGAATTCCTCGTTGAGACTTTAAGTGTCTCGACACTTATTTTCCAGACTGCTGGAACGGTGAGTTGGAGGGTTGAACGTGTGGGAAGGCCAGGTGCGAGCAGCTGCGGTGGTTTCTGTACTAACAGAGGCAGAACGCCACCACGTGGAAGGCCGGGAGCATCTCTAGTAAGCGCTCCAAAGCCAGCCCAAGGGAAGCCAGGCTTCACGTTCTTCTGGGTGGCGTGAGGTTGGTCTCCGGTCTTTCACCCCATTACGCTGTGAGTAGGACTTTGTTGCCCGCCGGATCCGTAACGAGGAATCCGCCGGCCTGCTCCTGCACGGAGGCCACACTCTGTAGGGCCGTCTTCAGGCGCTCGGGGGTGTCGAACCGGATGGTGAAGTACCGGAGTCCGGCGGTACCGGCCGGCGCCTGCGGCCGACCGTGCGTGTGCCCAGCATTCACTGCAATGCGGTGGCCAAAGGCACCCCCGGCGCTCAGGTCGGCCATGCCGTACTGGGGCAGGTACATGTTGTCCAGAAAGCCCAGGCCCTTGTAGAACCGGTGGGCGGCCTCCACGTCCGACACGTACAGATGCACGTGCCCCACCTTCGTACCGTCAGCCAGCGGCTGGGTGAAGTTGCGGTCAGACAAAGCCTTCAGCACAGCCTCAACGTCCAGGGCGGCCGATGCAGCGCGCACGGTGCCGTTGGTATCGACGGCGACCGGGCCCCGGGGACCGAACTCCATGCGAGCCATGCGCTCGGGCGTTTCCAACGTGACTTCCACGGTGATGCCATCCGGATCTTCCATGTAAAGGGCTTTCGACATCGTGTGGTCCGTGGGGGCGATGGGGTACCGCTTGGTGATCAGGCGCGCCAGCACCCGGGCGAACTCCACTTCGTTGGAGGGGTGGATCGCCAAGTGGTAGATGCCGCTGTAACCGTTTTTGAAGGGCGTTTTGGCCGTGGCGTGCAAGACGACCAACGAGGTGCTTTCTGTACCAAGCTCGGCTGTTTCGTCCGTCGCGCTGCGCACTTGGAGGCCGATGTACGACTGCCAGAACTCCACGGAGCGTCGCAGGTTGGTCACATCAAGGTGAACGGCGCCGAAGGTCGCGATTTCTTGTCGCGTGAACTTCTGGGCCTGGTCAGAACGGACGGGGGTGCTGTTGGTGGTCATGGTGTTCTCCTGGGGAAGTGACGACGGATGACGGATGGGACAGGTTGGGCGGGGCGGGCGGTGAGGCCTCAGGATCAGCGGCAACCGGGAATCCTGCGACTCCTTGCGAAATAAGGTGTTTTAACACCTTATTGGCATCAAACCAGAGGAAATTTGTTGATTTCCATCGACCGTACGCTGCTCCTACTCGACATATTAGATGTTACAACGAATAAATGCAAGGGGTCCACGATCAATCGCAGACCAGATGGCAGTCGGCAAAATCAGTCCTGCAGCGTACGTGGTCATACTCCGGTGGTGCTGGGGCCGACGTCCAGACGTCACATTCCGGGGCAATGTGGTTCGGGACAGTCCATCACACGTCATGCAGGTCGTGCATGTCCATCAGCTCATCCGTCAGTAGGTGTCGTACCCCGCGCGCCGCGTTGATCGCCGCGAAACGCTCCGCCAGCTCCCGGCCCTGCCCCGCGCGCTTTTTTTCTCGGAAGGCTGCCGAGCCAGCGGTGTTGCTCAATGCGATCCGCACTGTCGCCGCCGGTGAGGCTCTTCTGTCAAGGGCCGCGACGACCGCGATCATCGAACGGTTCCTCGCGCCACGCACGCGAGCGCCGGAGGGGATGCCGTTCACCGCACGCGAGCGCGATCACCGCCCTGATCGCCACCGGGATGTTCGACGACGAGATCGCCGACCGACTCGTCGTCAGCATCGCCACCGCGATGGCCCACATTGACCGCGCAATGCCGAAGACGCCGTGCCTTAACGGCCACTCAAACACTTGAAAGTTGAAGTGACCTACTCTAAGGAGGCTTCAAACACGAAACATCCTCGTCTGGAGTCCCGTCAGGCTCGGCGCCTGACCCCGCGCCACTGAACAGGAGAAGCCATGACTCTCAGCACCGACCACGCCTTCACCAGCCGCGACGACGTCGCGGCAACGGCGCCGGTCCGCTACGACAAACAACGGCTCTCCCACCTCAGCCGAAAGGTCGAGTGCGTCACCGACGGCAACGTCCACACCGCCACCGGTCAGTGCACTGCGCGGATCGTGGTGGGCAATGACGTTCTGACGCTGCTTGCCGCCGATCAGACGCAGGTCGAGCTGGCACGCATCAAGGACGCGCTCGGCAGCCACCTTGAACGGTTCGGCCACTACGTAGCGCTCACAGCAAACTGGGACCGTCGTAACCCTCGGCCGGCAGTCGCCCACTCGGCCGACGGAACCTCTCTGTCAGTCATGGAGAGAACACCATGAGCACAGATGTCACTCCGGACGCCAAGCGAGTCGTCCTCGACTTCTTCGAGTTGGCTTTCGTCCAGCGCCAGGCCGCGCGGGCGGCAGAACAGTACCTCGGCACGACTTACACCCAGCACAACCCGACAGCCCCGGACGGCCCGGAGGTCTTCCCGGCCCTGATCGGCGGCCTCTTCGCCCAGGCGCCGGAAGCATCGTTTCACCTCAAACGAGTCATCGCCGAGGACGACCACGTGGTCCTCCACTACAACCTCCAGATGTTCCCGGGCGACCTCGGCCAGGCAGTCGTCGACATCTTCCGTGTCGAGGACGGACGGATCGTGGAGCACTGGGACGTCATACAGCCGGTCCCGGCCGAGTCGCGCAACGACAACGGAATGTTCTGAGCACAAGCACCACGGCATGACCTGCTGCGGATCCGCGAGCGGCTCAGCCACAAACCGCAAGGAGAGCACCATGAGCAGCACGACCGAAGACAACAAGACACTCGTCCGCAAGTTCTACGAGGCCTACAACGGTGGCGACCTCCAGAGCGCATTCGACACCTACATCTCCCAGGACCTCGTCAACCACACGAACGGTGGGGCGATGGACCGTCAGTTGTGGATGCAGTCCGACCTTGCCGCGAAGGTGGCCATGCCCGACCAGACGATGACGATCCTGGGTCAAGCTGCGGACGGCGACAAGGTCTTCACCCACTGGGTCCTCGTCGGCACCCACACCGGCAGCGACTTCTTCGGTGTGCCCGCCAGCGGCAGGGCGACTCGCCTTGAGGCGGTCGCCGTGGACGTCGTCCGGGACGGAAAGATCGTGGAGCACAACGCCGTCGGCGACTTCTCCGCCTTCATGGCCCAGCTCACCGGCGAGTAGTCGCGGAGACAGGACGCAGGTCCTCTGATCAGCTACACGAGTGGCCGTCTCGGTCGTTGTGGGTGCTGGCCCGCAGCGTGCTGGATGCCGCAGGGGGAGAATTCCGCCGGTGGCTCACCGACAACGCGCAGTGGCACCGGAAGTGACTGGCGGTCAATGACCGCTGGTTTCCTTCGAGCAAGCTGTGCGGGGAGTGCGGCAGCATCAACGGAACCTGACTTTGTGCGACCGGGAGTGGACGCGCGAATGCGGGGCTGTCCACGACCATGACTTCAATGCCGCTCGGAACATCGCACGGGAAGGACCTCGCAAATCGAGGTCGTAGGGCATAAGACCTCGTAAAACGCTCGGGGAGAAGGCGTAAGACCTGCAACAGCCGGCAGCCTTCGCGAGACCGCGAGAATCCAACGACTTCATTCGCTGGATTCTCGACTTGGGTTTCGTCCGATAGTCAGTCACTCCTGGTGTTCCACACAAATGAGGCAGCTGGACCAACCTCATGGGTTGGTCCAGCTGCCGGGAAGGGAATCAGTTGTCGAGCGTGACGACGAGCTTCCCGCTCGCCCCACCCGTGGCCAGACGGCCCAAGCCCTCGGCCGCCCGGTCGAGCGGCAGCACGTCGGACACGACGACCTTCAGCGTTCCAGCGGCCGCTTGCTCGGCGAGCGGCGCGAGCACGTCACGCGTCGGGCGGCTCATCACCGGCGTGCCCGTCACGCCAGCCGCGCTCAACGACGCTTCGTCCGGCATCGCCGCGAGGCTCGAAATCCGGCCGCCACGGCGCACGGCGGCCAGCGGAACACCCGCCGGATCCATGCCATGCAAGTTGATCATCGCGTCCACGCCGTTCGGGTACGCCGCGCGAACTTGCTCGGCGACCGAACCGGCCGTGAAGTCGATGACTTTGGACGCGCCGAGTCCCGTGAGGCGGGCGGCATCGCTGGCTTTGCCGGTCGCGACGACCGTCACGCCCCGAGCGGCGAGCAGTTGCACGACGAAGGACCCCACGCCGCCCGACGCGCCGTTGACGAGCACGGTCTGACCGGCTTGCGGGCTGATCGCGTCGATGACTTGCACGGCGGACGCGCCGGCGAGCGGCAAGGCGGCGGCCGTGGTGAAGTCCAACTTGGCGGGCTTCTTGGTGACGGCGTCGGCGGGCAACAGCGCGAGTTCGGCGAGCGTCCCGGCGGAGATGGGCGGCGCGAGCAACACGTGCCCCAGCACCTCGTCTCCGACGGCGACGTGATCGACGCCCGCCCCGACGGCTTCGACGATGCCGGCGGCGTCACGTCCCAGCACCACGGGGTACTCGTGCGGAAAGCCCCAGTGGGTCAGCATGCCCGCCGCGACCGCGTTGTCGATGGGGTTGAGGCCGGCGGCCTTCACGCGAATCAGGACGGTGCCTTCGCTGGGCGTGGGGGTCGGGATGTCGGAAAGCTGGGGTTGTTCGCCGGCGGCGGGAACGTGCAGGGCGCGCATGTGGGACTCCTTCTTGGTGAGGGGAGCGGGGGTGGGCGTGACGGGCGTGGCTGGGCCGGTCGAGGGGGACGGGACGGTTGAGGTGGACTCGGTGGTGCGCTGGCGGTTGAGGTACCAGACAGCACCGGCGGCAGCGGCGAGAAGCACGAGGGTAAATCGGAACATGAGGTCCTCCAATGGACGCGGGAAGTGAGCGAGGTGGGGTGACGCGGCCGTTGGTCAGTCGAGGGCGGTGAGCGCGCTCTCGACCGTGGAGGGAGCCGAGCGCAACAACACCCGGTTCCCGGCAGCGTCCCGGACGACCGGCCCTGCGGGCGTTTCGTGCACCGCGATGCTGGCGTTCTTCAATCGCGCTGTGACCGCGTCGAGTTCTTGTGCGCTCGACAGTTCGATCACGTAGTGCCGCAGTCCCAGCGCCCCTTGCGGAGGGGTCGGTCCGCCCGCGCTGTGCCAAGCGTTGTTGCCGACGTGGTGGTGGTAGCCGCCAGCGCCCGCGAACACAGCTCCCATGTCGTCAAAGCCGATGTCGAAGCCCAAGACGCTTTCGTAGAAGGCGCGGGTGGCGCGCGGGTCGCTCATCTTGAGGTGCACGTGTCCCATGCGCGTGCCAATCGGCGCGCCCTTCCAGCCCGCGTCATCGTCGGCGAGCGTGCCGAGCAGACCTTGAATGTCGATGGCCTTGCGCTCGGCGGCGTCGGCGGTGAACTTGCCGTCCTTGAACGGCCACTGTTCCTGAGGCCAATCCGTGTACATCTCGATGCCGTTGCCTTCGGGGTCGTTGAAGTAGAACGCTTCGTGCGTGAGGTGGTCCGACTGCCCGAGCCGCAAGTTCAGCGCGGCGGCGTGCTTCAGCCAGCGGGCGAGGTCGGGGCGGGTGGGGAACGCGATGGCGAGGTGGTACAGGCCGGTGGCGTTGGAGGGCGGTGTGGGCGCGTGGGGGTCGCGGCGCAGCGTGACCAGCGGGTGTCCGTCGGGCGTGCCCAGCACCGCGCGTTCCTCGTCTTGAGCCAGCAAGGTCAGGCCGATGACGCCTTGGTAGAAGCGGGTGACGACGCTGAGGTTATGGACGGTCAAGGCGACTTCGCCGAGGGTCAACTTCGGGTCGATGCGTGCGGCGTGCGCGGCTTGTGCGGTGGGGTGGGTCATGGCGGGGGCTCCTGTCAGCACGTGAGGATCAGCGACCGTCAACGAGGGGCGAAGGGCCTTGGGGGGTGCCGATATAACGTTCGATTTGGAGCCGGAAGCGTTCCACGGTAGCGCGATCCCTCATGAACGCTTTGAAGTCGGTGTGGTTGGTGTTGTATTCCGACAAGGGCTTCCATCCTTGAGGAGCGGGGAGGTCGTTGCGGATGGGCCAGAAGGGGGCGTTCGCTTGGAATTCCTTGCTGAGCAAGAAGGACAGGAACAGTTTTGCTGCGGCCGGATGCTTGGCGTCTTTGAAGATGGCGGCCGTTTGAGCCCACGTCAAAAAGGAGTCGGTGCGTGGAACGTTGAAGCGCAAAGGCAGGTTCGGCACGGGAACGAGTGGGAAGGCCGTGGTGAACGACACCGTGCCCGGCTCTTGCAGCAGCGTCGGAATGGGTGTGGCTGAGCCACGGACCCAACGCACGTCCTGCGCCAGCAATCGGTCCATGTACGTCCAGCCGTACTTCTGGATGATCTTGTAGAACTGGTACAGCACGGCGTCGTCATCGTTCGGGTACACCAGGACGATCTTGCCCTTCCATTTCGGATCGAGGTAATCGATCGCGTCGAGGGGAGCTTGATCTGCCGGAGTCGCGGCTACGTTCGAGACGTTCGAGAAGCTGTAGATGAGCATGCCGGTGTAGGCGCCGCTGACGTCTTTGAATTTCGCGGGGACCTGATTCCAGCCGACGGGTTTGTACGGCAGCAGGGCACCTTGGGATTTCCAACGATCGAAGTTGTGAAGTGTCTGCAAAAGAGCGACGTCTGTGGACACGTTCTTGGATGCCAACTGCTGGTCGATTCGGCCCTCGTGGTACTTGCTGAGGTCGACCGTCACTTTGATGTTCACGCCTGGGAACGCTGCCTTGAAGGCTTGGACTGTGGCGTCCTGCTGGTTGACTTCATCGCCGCCCGCGAGCACTTCGAGGGTGCCGCCTTCCTTGAGGGCGGCTTGATAAAGCTCGGGGAGAGTCCGGCCCTCTCCGTCGCGTTCCACACGGGCGTTGGGTGCCACTTGAGCCAACGCGGCCGTGCTGCTGAGCAGGAGGATTGAGGTGAGGTGGATCAGTGCACGGGTCATGGTGGTCTCCTACGGTGGGGAAAGCGCGAGTGGAAGTAACGAGCGGATCAACGGATGTAAGTCTCGGAGTTCCTGATTTCCTCAACTTCGTACTTTGAAGAAAGATTTGATACGTCGGAAGAAGCTTTAGCGGGCTTGAATGGGGGCTTTGCGGGCGCGGCCCCAGGCGATCACGCCGGCCAGTGCGGCCAGGACGAGGTTCATGGGCAGCATCATGCCTTCG
>NZ_QJSX01000032.1 GCF_003217515.1 Deinococcus yavapaiensis KR-236
GTGGAATTGATCAAGCCGATCGCCATGGAGGAAGGCTTGCGCTTCGCGATTCGCGAAGGCGGTCGTACCGTCGGCGCCGGCGTCGTCACCAAGGTGTTGGAATAATGGTTGCTCCCAAAATCCGCATTAAACTGCGCGGCTTCGATCACAAGGCCCTGGACTCCAGCGCCTCGAAGATCGTCGACACCGTGCGCCGCACGGGCGCGAACGTGTTCGGCCCCGTGCCGCTTCCCACGCGCATTCGTCGCTTCACCGTGCTGCGCTCGCCCTTCATCGACAAGGACAGCCGCGAGCACTTCGAAATTCGCACCCACAACCGCCTTGTGGACATCGAGAACCCGACGAAGAAGACCATCGACAGCTTGATGACGCTCGATTTGCCCACGGGCGTGGACATCGAGATCAAGACCGTCGGAGGCAGCCGATGAAAGGCATTCTCGGTACGAAGATTGGCATGACGCAAGTCTGGCGCGGCGACAAGGTCGTGCCCGTGACGGTCGTGCTCGCCGGTCCGTGCCCTGTCGTGCAACGCAAGACGGCCGCGACGGACGGTTACAACGCTGTTCAGGTTGGCTTCGCGCCCAAGGCCGAAAAGCGAATCAACAAGCCCCTCTTGGGTCACCTCAAGAAGGCGGGCGTGTCGGGCGTGCGGTACTTGCGCGAATTCCGTGACTTCAGCCCCGAGGGTGACGCGGTCACCGTCGACATCTTCGCCAACGGCGAGAAGATCGACGTGACAGGCACCAGTAAGGGTAAGGGCACTCAAGGCGTCATGAAGCGCTGGAACTTCGCCGGTGGTCCCGCAAGCCACGGCTCGAAGAAGTGGCACCGCCGCCCCGGCTCGATCGGTCAGCGCAAGACGCCGGGCCGTGTGTACAAGGGTAAGCGCATGGCGGGCCGCATGGGCTTGGACCGCGTGACGGTCCAGAACCTTGAGGTTGTGGAAGTTCGCCCCGAGGAGAACATCATCCTCGTCAAGGGCGCCGTTCCCGGCCACAACGGTGGTCTCGTGGTACTGCGTCAGGCCGTCAAGGGAGGCAAGTGATGGCCCAGATTAACGTTGTAGGTACGGCCGGGAGTCGCACGATCGACCTCGACCTGCCCGAAGTGAACGTCGGCGTCCTGCACGACGTCGTGACTTGGCAACTCGCCAAGCGCCGCGCCGGAACGGCGAGCACGAAGACGCGTTCGCAAGTGTCGCGCACCGGCAAGAAGATGTACAGCCAAAAGGGCACCGGCAACGCCCGTCACGGCAACCGCGCGGCTCCCATCTTCGTGGGCGGCGGCGTGGCGTTCGGCCCCAAGCCGCGTGACTACGAATACACCCTGCCCAAGAAGGTTCGTCAGCTCGGCCTCGCGATGGCCCTCGCCGATCGCGCCGCGACCGGTAAGCTCCTCGCCGTCGACAGCTTCGGCATCGACGACGGCAAGACCAAGAGCTTCCTCGCTTGGGCCGCCCAAAACGGCCTCGACGGCTCCGAGCGCGTGTTCGTCGTCACGGACAACGAAATCGTGCGTCGTGCCGCGCGCAACCTGCCTTGGGTGTTGGCGCTTCCGGTTGCGGGCCTCAACGTCTACGACATCCTGCGTCACGACCGTCTCGTGATCGACGCCTTGGTGCTGACGCCCGCGAGCGCGCCCGAAGGGAGCGAGCAGTGAGCTTCTACGACATCATCAAGCAACCCGTGATCTCCGAAAAGGCGTACGCGGGCATGGAGCGCGGCGTGTACTCGTTCTGGGTCGATCCCAAGGCGAACAAGACGCAGATCAAGAACGCCGTTCAGCAAGCCTTCGGTGTGCGCGTCGTGAAGGTCAACACCATGAACGTCGAGGGGAAGCAGAAGCGCGTCGGCAAGTTCCAAGGCTACCGCGCGGACCGCAAGAAGGCCATCGTTCAGCTTGCCGAAGGCCAGAAAATCGAAGCCCTCGAGGGTCTGGTCTAAGGAGAACTGAATCATGGCGATCAAGAAGTACCGTCCCTACACGCCCTCGCGGCGTTTCATGACGACGGCCGACTTTTCGGGCCTCACCAAGAAGCGCCCCGAGAAGAGCCTCACGGAAGCGAAGCCCAAGTCGGGCGGTCGTAACAACCGCGGCCGCATCACCTCCCGCTTCATCGGTGGTGGCCACAAGCAGCTGTACCGCATCATCGACTTCAAGCGTCGCGACAAGGCGGGCGTGCCCGCGAAGGTCGCCTCAATCGAGTACGACCCGAACCGCAGCGCGCGTATTGCCTTGCTGCACTACCTCGACGGCGAGAAGCGCTACGTCCTCGCGCCGGAAGGTCTCGCGGTCGGTGCGCGCGTGGTGAGCGGTCCGGAAGCCGTGCCCACGGTTGGCAATGCGTTGCCCTTGCGCTTCATTCCGGTCGGTACGGTCGTGCACGCGGTCGAACTCGTTCCCGGTAAGGGTGCGCAAATCGCTCGAAGCGCGGGCACCAGCATCCAGCTGCAAGGTAAGGAAGGCGACTACGTCGTCTTGCGCCTTCCCAGCGGCGAGCTGCGCCGCGTGCACACCGAGTGCTACGCGACGGTCGGTGCCGTCGGCAACGCCGAGCACAAGAACGTCATCTACGGCAAGGCCGGCCGTAGCCGCTGGCTCGGTCGCAAGCCCCACCAGCGCGGTAGCGCCATGAACCCCGTCGATCACCCGCACGGTGGTGGTGAAGGTCGCACGGGCGTCGGTCGTCCCCCGGTCAGCCCTTGGGGTCAGCAAGCCAAGGGACTCAAGACCCGCAAGAAGCGCAAGATCTCGGATCGTTTCATCATCGCGCGCCGCGGCGGGAAGTAAGGAGAGTAGCGAATGCCTCGTAGCCTCAAGAAAGGGCCGTTCGTGGACGAGCACCTCCTGCGCAAGGTGGACGTCCTCAACGACCGCAACGACAAGCGTGTCATCAAGACGTGGAGCCGTCGCAGCACCATCGTGCCCGAAATGATCGGTCACACGATCGCCGTGTACAACGGCAAGCAGCACGTGCCCGTCTTCGTGAACGAGCAGATGATCGGCCACAAGCTCGGCGAGTTCAGCCCGACCCGCTCTTACCGCGGTCACGGCGCTGACAAGAACGCCAAGGGGAGCAAGAAGAAGTAATGCAGGCCAAAGCGATTGCCAAGTACATCCGCATCGCGCCGCGCAAGGTTCGCCTTGTCGTCGACGTGATTCGCGGCAAGAACGTGCGCGACGCCGAAGATCTGTTGCGCTTCGTCCCCCGCGGCGCTTCGGAGCCGGTCGCCAAGGTGCTCAAGAGCGCCAAGGCGAACGCCGTCAACAACCACGACATGATCGAAGACCGCCTTTACGTCGCGCAGGCGTTCGTTGACGCGGGCCCGACCCTCAAGCGTATCCTTCCGCGTGCCCGTGGCCGTGGCGACATCCTCAAGAAGCGCAGCAGCCACATCACGATCATCCTGGAGGAGCGCAATGGGTAACAAGATCAACCCGAACGGGTTCCGCCTCGGCATTACCAAAGGCTGGAACAGCCGTTGGTACGCCAGCAAGAAGAACTACAGCCAGCTGCTGCTCGAAGACGAGAAGATTCGCAACCTCGTCGAGAAGCAGCTCAAGGCGGCGGGCGTCGCGCGCATCGAGATCGAGCGTGCGGGTCAGCAAGTCAACGTGATCATCAGCGCGGCGAAGCCCGGCATCGTGATCGGCAAGGGCGGCGAGAGCATCAAGCGTCTGCGCCAAGACATCGAGCGTCTCGTGTCGGCTGGTACGGTCGCCGTGAACGTCGCCGAGATTCCCAACCCCAACACCTCCGCGCCCCTCGTGGCCCTGCGCATCGCCGAGCAGATCGAACGCCGCTTCGCGTTCCGCCGTGCAATGAAGCAAGCGGCTCAGCGCGTGATGGAGTCGGGCGCTCGCGGCGTCAAGGTCGTGCTCTCGGGTCGCCTTGGTGGCGCCGAGCAAGCCCGGACCGAGAAGGTTCTCGAAGGCCGTGTGCCCCTGCACACCTTGCGCGCGGACATCGACTACGGCACGGCCCTCGCGCGCACGACGTACGGCGTCCTCGGCGTGAAGGTGCTCGTGTTCAACGGCGAAGTTATCGGTGGCAAGACCGAGAGCGCCGCGCGTCCGCAACGTCAGGATCGTCCGCGTCGCGACAACGAGGGTGACCGCTCCAACCGCCGCCGCCCGCAAGCGCGTCGTCGTCCAGGAGGCGAGTGATGCTTCTTCCCAAGCGTACCAAGTTCCGTAAGCAGTTCCGCGGTCGTATGACCGGCGCGGCGAAGGGCGGCGACTACGTCGCGTTCGGCGACTTCGGCCTCATCGCCGAAGAGCCCGCCTGGATTCGTAGCAACCAAATCGAGGCGTGCCGTATTGTCATGAGCCGCCACTTCCGCCGTGGCGGTAAGATCTACATCCGCATTTTTCCCGATAAGCCTGTCACCAAAAAGCCTGCCGAAACCCGAATGGGTAAGGGCAAGGGTGCGGTAGAATATTGGGTCGCGGTTGTGAAGCCGGGACGCGTCATGTTCGAAGTGTCGGGCGTGACGGAAGAGCAGGCGAAGGAAGCCTTCCGCCTGGCGGGCCACAAGCTCCCCATCAAGACGAAGATGGTCAAGCGTGAGGTTTACGATGAAGCTCAGTGAAATGCGAGAGCTTTCGGGCGCGGACTTCGATCGTGAAGTGCAGGCGCGCAAGAAGCAACTCATGGAGCTGCGCTTTCAAGGTGCGATCGGGCAACTCGCCCAGCCGCACCAAGTGAAGCTCCTCAAGCGCGAGATCGCGCAGCTTCTGACGGTCAAGGCCGAAATGGAGCGTCAGGGGTCGGTGAAGTAAATGGCGAAGAAGACGCTGGTCGGGGTTGTGGTAAGCGATAAGGCGGAAAAGACGGTGTCCGTCAAAGTCGAACGCCGTTTCATGCACCCCCTGTACGGCAAGGTCGTGACGCGTACCAAGAAGTACGCGGCGCATGACGAAAGCAACGAGTTCCGCATCGGGGATCGCGTCGAGATCCTCTCGGTGCGTCCTGTCAGCAAGACCAAGGCATGGAAGGTCACGCGCCTCATCGAGCGCGCTCGTGGCGTCGAAGGCGGTCTCGCAGAAGTCGCCGGAGGTGAAGCATGATCATGCCTCAATCGCGCCTCGACGTCGCCGATAACAGCGGTGCACGCGAGCTGATGTGTATCCGCGTGCTCAACAGCGGCATCGGCGGCAAGGGCCTCACGAAGGGCGGGGGCGGTAACAAGCGCTACGCCCACGTTGGCGACATCATCGTCGCCTCGGTCAAGGACGCGGCACCTCGTGGTGCCGTGAAGGCAGGCGACGTCGTCAAGGCGGTTGTCGTGCGCACGACGAAGGACATCAAGCGTGCCGATGGCAGCACCATCCGCTTCGACAAGAACGCCGCCGTCATCATCAACAACCAAGGCGAGCCGCGTGGTACGCGCGTCTTCGGTCCGGTCGCTCGCGAACTTCGCGATCGCCGCTTCATGAAGATCGTCTCGCTCGCGCCGGAGGTGCTGTAATGCCGAGTGCGCAGCAAGAAAAAGCGGTGAAGTTGCACGTCAAGAAGGGCGACACCGTCATGGTGATCAGCGGCAAGCACAAGGGGAAGAGCGGTAAGATCCTCCTCGCGCTGCCCGCCGAGCAAAAGGTCGTCGTCGAAGGCGTGAACATCATCAAGAAGCACGTCAAGCCGAGCGCGTCGAACCCTCAAGGGGGCATCGAGGAGCGCGAGGCCGCGCTGCACGCCAGCAAGGTGCAACTTGTCGACCCGGAAACGGGCAAGCCGACGCGGACCCGCAAGCAGATCGTGGACGGCAAGAAAGTTCGTGTGGCCGTCAAGAGCGGCAAAGTCATCGACTGAGGCTGCTTAGCCCGGTCGACGGGGCGACCAAGACCGCCCACACTCGAGGAGCATCATGACTCTCAAGGACAAGTACAACAACGAAGTGCGCCAACAATTGCTGCAGCAGTTCGGCTACAGCAGCGTCATGGCCGTGCCGCGCATCGAGAAGGTCGTTATCAACCAAGGTCTCGGCAGCTCGAAGGAAGACAGCAAGGCGATCGACAAGGCGAGCCGCGAGCTTGGGCTCATCAGCTTGCAAAAGCCGATCGTGACGAAAGCGAAGAAGAGCATCTCGAACTTCAAGCTTCGCCAAGGCATGCCCATCGGCGTGAAGGTGACGCTGCGCCGCGAGCGCATGTACGCCTTCATCGACAAGCTGATCAACGTGGGTCTGCCGCGTATTCGCGACTTCCGCGGCATCAATCCGAACGCGTTCGACGGCCGTGGCAACTACAACCTGGGCATTCGTGAACAGCTGATCTTCCCCGAGATCACCTATGATATGGTGGATGCCGTTCGCGGTTTCGACATCACGATTGTCACGACGGCGAAGACGGACGAGGAAGCGCGCGCGCTCCTGACTGCGATGGGTTTCCCGTTTAGGAAGTAAGGACGTCGCCGCACTGGCTTCAGTGCGGTGCGTGAAAGAAGGAGCCGTATGGCGAAGAAGAGTAAAATTGCGAAGCAAAAGCAACGCGAGAAATTGGTGGAGAAGTACGCCACGAAGCGCGCCGCGCTCAAGGCAGCGGGCGACTACGCCGGTCTCGCCGAGCTTCCGCGTGACGCCAGCCCCACCCGCTTGCGCAACCGCTGCGAGCTGACGGGTCGTCCCCGTGGCTACTACCGTTTTTTCGGTGTGAGCCGCATCGTACTGCGCGAAAAAGCGCACAAGGGCGAGTTGCCCGGCGTGCGCAAAGCCTCCTGGTAAGCCGACCGGATACGAACTGCCAGCTTTGGCGGTGATCGTCCGGTTTCCGGAAACTCCTAACAAGAGAATCCAAAGCAGTTCTTTGGGGAAACCGTCGAGGTTTCCCCTCCAGCCAGGACGATAGGGTCCTGTGCGGAGGAAGCCATGTTAAGCGATCCTATTGCCGATATGCTGACGCGCATTCGCAACGCGACGCGCGTCTACAAGGACAGCGTGGACGTGCCCGCCTCCAAGTTCAAGGAGGAGCTCGCCAAGCTGCTCGTGCGCGAAGGGTATCTCGCGTCCGTCGAGCGTGTGCGCGATGAAGGCAGCAAGTTCGACGTTCTGCGCCTCGGGCTCAAGTATGGAGCCAAGCGCGAGCAAGTCATCAAGCACGTCGAGCGCATCTCGCGCCCGGGTCGTCGCGCGTACGTCGCGCACGACAGCTTGCCCCGCATTCACAAAGGCCTTGGTCTTGCGGTCGTTTCGACGAGCAAGGGCCTGATGGCGGACCACGACGCACGCAAAGCGGGCATCGGCGGCGAAGTCATCTGCGTGCTCTGGTAAGGAGGCACCATGTCCCGCATTGGTAGACAACCGATCGCCGTGCCGAGCAACGTGACGGCGACGATCGAGAATGGACTGTTCCGCGTGAAGGGCCCGAAGGGTGAACTGCAAGTTCCCTTCAACCCCTCGCTCGAAATCAAGCAGGAAGGCGACACGCTCGTCGTGAACCGCCCTTCCGACCGCCCCGAACACCGCGCTTTGCACGGCCTGACGCGTACCCTCGTCGCCAACGCCGTCAAAGGCGTGTCGGACGGCTTCACCATCAACTTGGAGCTCAAGGGCGTCGGTTACCGCGCCCGCCTGCAAGGCAAAGCGCTCGAGTTGACCATCGGCTACAGCCACCCGGTCGTCATGGAGCCGCCCGCCGGAGTGACCTTCGCCGTTCCCGAACCGACGCGCATCGACGTCATCGGCATCGACAAGCAACTCGTCGGTCAAGTGGCGGCCAACGTTCGTGAAGTTCGTAAGCCCGACGCTTACCACGGCAAGGGCGTGCGTTTCGTCGGGGAGAAGATCGCGCTCAAGGCTGGCAAGTCGGGCGCGACCGGCGGGAAAGGGAAGAAGTAATGTCCACGCAGCGCCGTAAGTTGAGCAACCGCAGCAAGGTGCTGCGTGCGGCCAAAGGTCGCCCGCGCCTCAGCGTGTTCCGCTCCAACCAGCATATCTACGCGCAAGTCATCGACGACACCACCGGCACCACGCTCGCCGCGGTCGCCAGCAAGCCGCTCAAGGCAGGCACGAAAACGGACACGGCTGCGGCCGTCGGTCGCGCGATTGCCGAAGCCGCCCGCGCGAAGGGTGTCACGCAAGTTGTGTTCGATCGTGGTTCCTACAAGTACCACGGTCGCGTGAAGGCGCTCGCGGAAGCGGCGCGGGAGGGTGGCCTTGACTTCTAACCGTCGTATCGAGCGCGAGAGCGAGTTCGAAGAGAAGATGATCTCGATCAACCGCACTGCGAAGACCTACCAAGGTGGGCGTCGCTTCCGCTTCGCGGCCCTCGTCGTCATCGGGGACCGCAATGGCCGCGTTGGCATGGGGATCGGCAAGTCGAAGGAAGTTCCCGTCGCGATCGAGAAGGCCAAGGCGGTCGCGCGCAAGAACCTCATCACGGTTCCCGTGGAAAACGGCACGATTCCCCACGACATCGTCGGTGAGAGCACCAAGAGCCGCGTGCTTTTGAAGCCCGCCGGCCCTGGTACGGGTGTCATCGCGGGCACGGTACCGCGCTCCATCGCGGAACTTGCCGGTATCACGAACCTGCTGTCCAAAGAGCTCGGCAGCCGTAACCAAATCAACGTTGCGTACGCGGTGTTCGACGGCCTGAAGAACCTCCGGACGGCGAAGCAGGTGCAGTCGCTCAAGGAAGGTGGTCAGTCGTGAAGATCACGCTCAAGCGTAGCCTGATCGGTCGTCCCAAAGACCAAATTATGACGGTGCAGTCGCTGGGCCTCAAGCGCATCGGTGATTCCCGTGAAGTGCCCAATAACCCTGCTGTGCAGGGAATGGTGGAGAAGGTCAAGCACCTCCTGGAGGTCTCGCAGTGAAACTCAACGATCTCAAGCCAACGCCCGGTTCGCGTCGCGACCGCAAGCGCGTCGGTCGTGGTCCCGGCGGGACGGACAAGACGGCCGGGCGCGGCCACAAAGGGCAGAAGGCCCGCAGTGGCGCTGGTAAGGGCCAGTTCTTCGAGGGTGGTCGCTCGACCTTGATTTCGCGCCTTCCGAAGCGTGGCTTTAGCCGCGTGGGCGTCGTGTTCGAACTTGTCAACCTGAGCTCTCTCGATCGCTTCGAAGCGAACGCCGTCGTGGACCGCGCAGCGCTCGAAGCCGCGGGTCTCGTTCGCAAGGGCAACCGCCCGGTGAAGCTGCTGGCGCGCGGTGAAGTCACGTACGCTTTGACGTTGCACGTGGATGCGGCGTCGGCCAAGGCCGTGCAAGCGGTCGAGGCGGCGGGCGGACACGTCGTCCTGCCTCAGCAGGCGGCGGAGCAAGAAGGCTGATGTATTTTCAGACCGCGATGTCGCGGGCCGAGCGGCGCCTTGCCGCTTCGGCTCGTTTTCGCAATGTGAGGGCAGCCGATGCTAAGAGCGTTTCGTGACGCGCTTCGCGTGCCAGAGCTGCAGCGCAAGATTCTTTTCACGCTGCTGCTGCTCATGGTGTTCCGTTTAGGAAGCGCCATTCCAACGCCAGGCATCAACTCGGCAGCTTTGCAGGACGGTAACAATGCCGTCCTCGGTCTGCTCAGCGTGATTTCTGGCGGCAACCTGCAGCAATTCTCGATCTTCGCCCTGGGCGTGCTGCCGTACATCACGGCCAGTATCGTCATCCAGCTTCTCACGACGACCGTCCCGGCGCTCGAGAAGCTGCAAAAGGAAGGCGAGGAAGGGCGGCGACGGATCAACCAGTACACGCGGTACTCCGCGGTTGTGTTGGGAGCCGTACAAGCCTTGATTTTTTCGGTTTACATCATCAACAGCAATCCCCAGGCGTTGTCACCCGGCTGGGGTCCGACGTTCGATACCGTGCTGATCATGGTGCTCACGCAGGTCGCAGGGATCGCGTTCACGATGTGGCTGGGCGAGCGCATCACCGAAATCGGGCTTGGCAACGGCATCAGCCTCATCATCTTCGCGGGCATCGTAAGTCGGTACCCGATCGAAATCAGCTCAACCGCCGAACTTCTTCGCACGGGTGCCGTATCGGCGCTCGCGATCGTCGCCTTCGTGGCGATCTTGCTGATCGTCATCGGCGGCATCGTATTCGTTTACCAAGGTGAACGGCGTGTTCCCGTGCAGTACGCACGCAAGCAGGTGGGCGGCAAGACGTACGGCGGACAGCAGACGTATCTGCCAATCAAAGTGAATCAAGCAGGCGTGATTCCCGTGATCTTCGCGTCGGCCATCTTCACGCTCCCTCAATTGCTGTCGAGCACGTTGCAGCAGCGGGCTCCCGATGTCGCGGCGTTCATCACGCGTTACTTGACGCTTGGATCGCCTACGGGGATCTTGCTCGAAGTGCTGCTGATTTTCGGCTTCACGTACCTGTACAACTCGATTCAATTTGACGGACGTCGTGTGGCCGAGAACTTGCGTGAATCGGGGGGGTTCATTCCAGGTGTTCGACCTGGCGCGCCAACGGCTCAGCACCTCAGCTTCATCTCGTCACGCATTTCACTGTGGGGAGCTTTGTTCCTCGCGCTGCTCACAATCATGCCGCAAGTCGTGCGGTCGGTCACCGGCATCCAGAGCTTCCAGTTCACGGGGACGGGATTACTGATCGTCGTTGGTGTCGCGCTCGACACGTTGAAGCAGCTGGAGGCGCAGCTGACGGTGCGCCGTTATGACGGTTTCATCTCGAAGGGACGTCTTCGGGGGCGTTTGTGACGTTGCGTCCATCTCAAAATGCCGTCGTAATCTTCCTGGGGCCTCCGGGCGCCGGGAAGGGAACGCAGGCCGAGCGACTCTCTGAGGAGTTCGGCCTCGTGAAGATCAGCACGGGCGACATCCTACGCGACCACATCGCACGTGGGACGGAACTCGGCTTGCGCGTCAAAGACATCATGGACCGCGGGCAACTGGTGCCCGACGAGATTCTGACGGCCTTGATTCGTGAGAAACTTGCGAGCATGGATCGGGTCCGTGTGATTTTCGATGGCTTTCCTCGGAACGTCGCGCAGGCGCGTTCGCTGGACGTGCTGCTGGAGGAGTTGGGAGCCCCGATCGTCGGGGTTCCCTTGCTCGAGGTGCCCGACGAGGAGCTCATTCGACGAATTGTCGAGCGTGGCCGGCTCTCGGGTCGCTCAGACGATACGGAAGAAGTGGCGCGCCAACGGCAACTTGTGTACCGTGAGCAAACTCAGCCGCTGATTGACTACTATGGACCGCGCGTCAAAGTCATCAACGGATTGGGATCGCTGGATGACGTGTACGGTCAAATCACCCGCGCTCTTGCCTGATGGCGCTGCGAGTGATACCATGACGTTTGGCTTTTTCTAGCCAGGAGGCCGAGTGGCGAAACGAAACGTTCGGGAACAGCGCGAAGGAAAACAGCGCAAAGAATCAGACACAGTTCGGGCTGAGGGCGTCGTGACGGAGGCTCTGCCCAACACGACCTTCAAAGTTCAGCTCGACGGGGGTCACGATATTCTGGCGTACATCTCCGGCAAGATGCGCATCCACTACATCCGTATCCTTCCCGGGGACCGCGTTGTACTCGAAATCTCGCCTTACGATACATCGCGCGGTCGGATCGTCTACCGGAAGTAATCCGGTCGTGCGAAATCTGGTTCCTGCCGAAGGCCTGATCAAGATAGAAGCTTTCGAGTCGTTGGACTCGTAGCGATAGATTCCCTTCACCGGGGGTCGAGCGCTGCCAAAATGCCGTGAGGCGCGGCGGCGCGAGGAGGAAGTAATGAAAGTCCGTTCGAGTGTCAAGAAGATCTGCGACAAGTGCAAGATCGTTCGCCGCCACGGTCGCGTTCTCGTCATCTGCGAGAACGTGAAGCACAAGCAGCGTCAGGGGTAAGGTATGGCTCGTATTGCTGGTGTTGACCTGCCCCGTGAAAAGCGCGTCGAAGTCGCGCTGACGTACATTTATGGAATCGGCCCCACGCGCGCGAAGGAAATTTTGTCGCGCACGGGCGTGAATGCCGATACCCGAGTCAAGAACCTGACCGAAACCGAACAGGCGACACTTCGCGACGCCGTCGAGCGCACGTACAAGGTCGAAGGTGACCTGCGCAGCGAAATCGGCCAGAACATCAAGCGTTTGATGGACATCGGTAGCTACCGTGGCCTGCGCCACCGCCGTGGTTTGCCCGTGCGCGGTCAGCGTACGAAGACCAACGCTCGTACCCGCAAAGGCCCCCGTAAGACCGTGGCCGGCAAGAAGAAGGCGGCGAGGAAGTAATGGCGAAAGGCAAAGGCAAGCAACGCGTCACGCGTCGCCGCAACGTCGGCGCGGGCCGCGCGTACATCCACGCGTCGTACAACAACACGATCGTCACCATCACCGACGTCGACGGCAACTCCATCGCTTGGTCGAGCGGGGGCACGATCGGTTACAAGGGCAGCAAGAAAGGAACGCCGTACGCGGCGCAACTTGCTGCAGCCGACGCCGTGAAAAAAGCCCAGAGCGTGGGTATGAACACGGTGGACGTCATCGTCCGTGGCACTGGATCCGGGCGTGAGCAAGCCATCCGCGCCATTCAAGCGAGCGGCATCGACGTGAAGTCAATCATGGACGACACGCCCGTGCCTCACAACGGCTGCCGCCCCGCCAAGAAGCATAGGGCGTGAGGTAACACATGGGTCGTTTTACTGGTTCGATCACCAAGCAAAGCCGTCGCGAAGGCATCAACCTCGCCGAGACGGAAAAGGTTCAAAAGTACCTCGATCGTCGTCCCTACGCTCCTGGCCAGCACGGTCAGCGTCGCGGCAAGGGCCGTCCGAGCGACTACCTCGTGCGTCTGCGTGAAAAGCAGAAGCTCGCGCGTCTGTACGGCGTCGCCGAGAAGCAGTTCCGCAACCTCTTCGAGGAAGCGGCCAATGTTCCCGGCGTAACGGGCACCGTGTTCTTGCAGTTGCTGGAACGCCGCCTCGATAACGTCGTCTTCCGCCTCGGCATCGCGAGTACGCGCCGTCAAGCGCGCCAATTCGTCGCGCACGGTCACATTTTTGTGAACGGCAAAGCGGTCGACATCGCGAGCTACCGCGTCAAGATCGGCGACGAGATCAGCGTGAAGCCTGGCAGCCGTTCCATGGGCTTCGTACTCGAAAACATGGAGGCGACGAAGCGTCGTCGTGTCAGCCCGTGGCTCACCTTCAACCCGGAGACGTTCTCGGGCACGTTCGTGCGCCTTCCGGCCCGTGAAGATCTGGCCCTGCCGATCAACGAAAACTTCATCATCGAGTTCTACTCGCGCTAAGAGGTGAGCGTTGGACACCAAGCGACCGCAACTCAAGGCCCGCGTCGATGGGAACTACGGCGAGTTTACGCTGGAACCTCTCAAGCGTGGCTACGGCGTAACGATCGGGAATCCGCTTCGCCGTATCCTTTTGTCCTCGATTCCTGGGACCGCCGTCACGAGCGTGTACATCGAGGACGTGCTGCACGAGTTCTCCACTATTCCCGGCGTGCGCGAGGACGTGATTCAGATCATCCTGAATCTCAAAGAACTCGTCGTGAAATTCCACGCGGCGGGGCCTAAAACGCTCACCCTGCGCGCTCAAGGCGAAGGTGTGGTGCGTGCGCGCGATTTCGAGGTGCCTTCCGACGCTGAAATCGTCAATCCTGATCTGGTGATCGCCAACCTCGCCGAGGACGGCAAACTGGTGATGGAAGTGCGAGTCGAGCAGGGCGAAGGCTACGTACCGGCCGACAAGCACGCCACGAAAGACCGCATCAACTCGATTCCCGTCGACGCCGTGTACACGCCGGTGCGCCGGGTGGCGTATCACGTCGAGAACACACGCGTTGGACAGCAAACCGATTTGGAT
Organism: Deinococcus yavapaiensis KR-236; assembly: GCF_003217515.1. Lineage (NCBI taxonomy): Bacteria > Thermotogati > Deinococcota > Deinococci > Deinococcales > Deinococcaceae > Deinococcus > Deinococcus yavapaiensis. Next base: position 13,765 of record NZ_QJSX01000032.1, read on the forward strand.
CGTCTGATTCTACGAATTTGGACGGATGGCTCGGTCGATCCGCAAGAAGCGCTCGACAGCGCCGTGGATATTCTGCGCGACGAGTTGAGCGTGTTCGGCAACGTGGAAGTGCTCGCCCCGGCCGAACGTCTGCCCGAGCCGGTCGTGCAAGAGCCCGCGCCGGTTCTGAATACGACGATCACGACCGATCCTGGGTACGCACCGACGAGCGAGCCTCCCAAGGTAACGCTCGAAGGGTTGGGACTCACGACGCGCGTGCTGCACTCCCTCAAGGAGGAAGGCATCGATTCCGTCGACGCTCTGTGCGCGTTGTCGGACCGTGATCTGAAGAAGGTGCCAGGCATCGGGGAACGTTCCCTTGATGAAATAAAAGCGCAACTCTCGCAGTTCGGGCTGAGCTTGCGTGATTGAGGCGAGGCCTCGAAGAGAAGGAGATTGAATCATGCGTCACGGCAGAGCCGGTCGCAAACTCGGTCGGACCAGCAGTGGTCGCGTCGCGCTCGCGCGCGCACAAGCGACTGCCCTGCTGCGCGAGGGTCGTATTCAGACGACCCTCGCCAAGGCCAAGGAATTGCGCCCTTACGTAGAAAAGATCATCACGACCGCCAAGGAAGACAGCCTGCACAACCGCCGCAACATCCTGCGTGATATTCAGGACGTGGATGTGGTGCGCAAGCTCTTCACGGAGATCGCTCCGAAGTACGCCGAGCGTCCCGGCGGTTACACCCGTATTCTCAAGGTCGGCGTGCGTCGTGGTGACGCCGCCCCTGTCGCCCTGATCGAACTCGTCTGAGGTTCAAATGACAGAGAGCCCCACCTCGTTTCGAGGTGGGGCTCTCTGTCATTTGAACTTATTGGACGACGCCGAGGTGCTTGTCGATCAACTTCTCGAATGACCGCTTGGGTTGAGCGCCGACAACGCCTTCGACGGGTTGACCGTCCTTGAACAGAATCAGCGTCGGAATGCTCATCACACGAAACTGCATGGCCGTCGCCTGGTTGTCGTCAACGTTGACCTTCGCGACTTTGACTTTACCGTCGTACTGGCCTGCCAGTTCTTCCACGACCGGGGCGATCATGCGGCACGGTCCGCACCAAGGAGCCCAGAAGTCAACGAGCGTGAGGCCTTCGGCAATTTCCTGCTTGAAGTTCGCGTCGGTCAGTTCGATCGGTTTCATGATCCCTATTATGCAAAGTAAAGCGTGTGTGGACTGCCACTCGCCTACAATCTGGAGGTGCGAGCGACATGGCGAGAAGGCCTGAAGTTGTTCAACGAGGGACGCTACTGGGAAGCCCACGAAGCGTGGGAAGCCCCGTGGCGGCAAGCCGAGGGGCGAGAGCGTGCCTTGCTGCAAGCGCTGATCCTCTTGGCCGCCGCCATGCACAAGCGACTGGCACACGGAAGCTTGACTGGCCGTAACTATTACAAGGCGCTGAAATACGTGGAGCAGTTCGCCGAACCCTTCGAGGGTGTGGACGTACGACGGGTGGCGAACGACGTGAGACGGGCGCTGGATGACACTTCGTTCAAGCCTTGCATCGTCGAAGTTTGATTGCCTCGCCCTGGTTCTCCGGGTATCCTGGAACGACCCTTACTCATGAGGGACGATCGACGCAAGTTAAAAATCGGCATTTAAGGATTTGATTGCAGGGTGAGGAGTCAGATGGAACGCGTTGCTTTATTCATTGATGGCGCAAACGTATACGCGGCCGCCAAACGGCTTGGCTGGAATTTCGATCATCGTAAGATCTTGGAACACTTCGCGAGTTTCGGGAAGCTGTACAACGCGTTTTATTACACGGCCGTACCTTACCCGATGGACGACAAGCAAAAGCGTTTCATCGACGCCTTGACTTATATGGGGTACACGGTACGAACGAAGCCGCTTCGCGAGCTCACCGACGAGACCGGCGAGACGCATCGCCGCGCCAACCTCGATATCGAACTCGTGACGGACTTGCTGGCGACGTCCGATCTGTACGACACGGCCATTTTGCTGACGGGCGACGGAGACTTCGAGCGTCCCGTGGAAGTGCTGCGTTACAAAGGCAAGCGAGTCATCGTCGCGAGCATTCCCGAAATGACGAGCTACGAACTGCGCAACGTCGCCGACGAATACGTGGATCTCAAGGACATTCGCGCGTCCGTCGAGCGCCCCGGCTACCGTTTGCCGTCCGAGCTGCGAGGCTCGGAAAGCCGGCCGTTCTACGTGACTGGAAGCTCGGCCTCCGAGGACGGCGACGACGACCGCTTGGAGCGCTAGCATGACCGCCATGAACGTCGAACCCTTACCGATCGCCCTCGACGCAATGGGCGGCGACTCGGGCGCGTCGCCGAACGTGGAGGGCGCGGTCGCCGCCGCTCGCGTCGGTGTGCGTGTCCTGCTCGTGGGTGATCCCGTGCGTCTGCACGCCGAGCTCGGCAAGCATGCTGCCGCCGACTTGCCGCTCGAAGTCGTACCTGCCGTCGACGTCATCGGCATGGACGAGCACGCGTCGGACGTGCGGTCGCGAACGGAAGCGAGCATCAACGTGGCGACCCGTCTCGTGAAGGATGGCAAGGCCTGCGCCGTGGTCAGCATGGGGCACAGCGGCGCGACGATGGCCTCCGCGCTGCTCACGCTGGGCCGCCTCAAGGGCGTGGACCGTCCGGCGATCCTGGCGCACGTTCCGACGCAAAAGGGATTCGCGGCGCTCCTCGACGTCGGCGCAAACGCCGACGTGAAGCCGCAATACCTCGCGCAGTGGGCGCGCCTGGCGTCGGTGTATTTGGGCGTCGTGGAAGGGCGTGATAAGCCCAGCGTGGGTCTGCTTTCGATCGGAGAGGAGCCGCACAAAGGCAGCCAACTCGTCCTCGAAGCGCACGCGCTGCTCAAGGAGGCGAGCGGGCTCAACTTCTACGGCAACGTGGAAGGCAAGGATATCCTCAAGGGCACGACGGACATCGTCGTCACGGACGGCTTCACCGGGAACGTCGTGCTGAAGCTCGCGGAAGGCGAAGCGAAGGTCATCTTCGGCTGGGTGCGCGACGCCCTCACGAGTAGCGCGACCGCCAAGATCGGCGCCCTCCTCGTGCGCCGAGGCCTGCGGTCCGTCGCCGACAAGCTCGACCCCAGCACGTACGGCGCGCAACCTCTCTTGGGTGTGCGCGGCCTCGCCTTCATTGGGCACGGGAGTGCCGACGCCAAGGCGGTCAAGAACGCCCTCTTGCGGGCGGCTCGCGCCCGTGACGCGGACTTGCTCGGCCGGTTGTCAGACGCCTTGGGGTAGCATCGACGTTCGATGAACACGGTTCTCTCGACCCTCAATCGCCCCGACACTTGGTTCGAGCTGCTCGTCGCCGTCCTGTTGGTCATCGGCGCATGGCGCCTCGGCTCGAATTTGCTGGACCTGATCACGGCACGCTTGCCAGAGAGGACGCGCCGCGCCGCCGTGTTGGTGTGGACGGCCGCTGCCGCGTTCGTGCTGTGCGCGGTCGCGGCGAACATCTTGGAGGCGCCGCTCGCTTGGCTCGCCGAACCGGGCGCGCTCATCGGCGCGTACTTCCGGGAGACCATCGGCCGCGTCTTGGCAATCGTGGTCCTCGCGTCCGTCGCGTGGAGTCTCGTGAGCGCCGCGTCGGCGCGCATCGTGCCTGCCGACGAGTTCACGCGCCGCTCGGTGCGCGTGCAAACTCTCAAAGGCGTCGTCGAGAGCACCTTGCGTGTCGTGATTGTCGTCGCCGCGCTCGTCACGGTGATGCAAAACGTTGGGCTCAACGCGACGACGCTGCTCGCCGGGGTGTCGGTGCTCGGCCTCGCCGTGAGCTTCGGCGCGCAAAGCCTCATCAAGGACGTCATCACCGGCTTCTTCATCCTGCTCGAAGATCAGTACGGCGTGGGTGACGTCGTCACGATCAATAACGGGCCGCTCACGGGCGTCGTGGAACGCCTCAACTTGCGCGTGACGATGCTGCGCGCCCTCGACGGCACGCTGCACGTCGTGCCGAACGGCCAGATCTCTACGGTAAGCGTCATGAGTAAAGACTGGTCGCGGTTTGTGGCGGCCGTGGGCTTGCCGCCCACGGCGGACGTGGACGTCGCCTTGTCGGTTCTGACGAACGTTTCGCACGACCTTTACCGAGATGAAGCTTGGACTCCCAAGTTCCTGGAGGAGCCCACGGTCGAGGGAGTGACGAGCATCTCGAAGGACGGCTTCGAGGTGCGGGCCCTGTTCAAGGTGCTGCCCAAAGAGCAGTGGGCGGTCGGACGAGAATTCAACCGCCGCATGAAGCACGCCTTGGACGAGGCAGGGCTGGGCGGCCTGCGACCTCAACTCATGGTGCTGCGCCGAGAAGACGGCGCGGACCCCGATGAGAAGGGTCCGCGCGGCGATGGGCGGCAACTGCCCGAGTCTTGATCAAGCAAGCTTGGGCGTAGCGGGTGGAAGCGGATCGAGTTGTCCGCCCGACAGCAGCTTTTGGAATTCGTCGCCCGTGAGCGTTTCGCGCACGAGGAGTTCACCGACGATGCGGTGCACGACGCCCAAGTGTTCGCTCAGCAAGTGCTTCACGCGAAGGTACTGCGTGTCAATGATGAGTTTGACTTCGTCGTCGATGGTCTGCGCGATGATCTGGCTGTACGGGGAGCGTTCGGTGAAACCGCCGAGGAACGTCTCGTTCTCGTTGTTGTACGCGACCTTGCCGAGCTTTTGGCTCATGCCCCACTCGGTGACCATCTTGCGGGCGATGTTCGTCGCCTTTTGGAAGTCGTTTTGCGCGCCCGTGGTGATCTCGCCGAAGGTGACTTCCTCGGCGGCTTGCCCAGCGAGGGCGACGGCGATCGTATCCTCCAGGACTTCACGGCTGTAGTGGATGCGATCGGTCGGGAGGGGCAGCATGTACCCGGCGGCCCGTCCGCGCGGCACGACGGTGAGCTTGTGCACGCGGTCCGCGTGCGGCAGCAACTGCGCCACCAGGGCGTGTCCCACCTCGTGGTAGGCCGTGACTTTCTTGTCGTGCTCCGGCACCAAGCGACTCTTGCGGGCGGGGCCCATGAGGACGCGGTCGGCGGCTTCGTCGAGGTCGTGCATCGTGATTCGGCTGCGTCCGTCGCGCGCCGTGAGCAGGGCGGCTTCGTTGAGCAGGTTCTCCAAGTCCGCGCCCACCATGCCGGGCGTGCGCTGAGCCAACACGGCGAGGTCGACGGTGGGGTCGAGGGGTTTTTTACGAGCGTGGATTTTGAGGATCATTTCTCGGCCGCGCACGTCCGGCGCGTCCACCACCACTTGCCGATCGAAGCGGCCCGGGCGCAGCAACGCCGCGTCCAGCACGTCCGGACGGTTCGTCGCCGCCAAGATGATGATGTCGTGCTTGCTTTCGAAGCCGTCCATTTCCAC
>NZ_QJSX01000033.1 GCF_003217515.1 Deinococcus yavapaiensis KR-236
GCTGAAGAAGGTCCCAAGGGTTGGGCTGTTCGCCCATTAAAGCGGCACGCGAGCTGGGTTCAGAACGTCGTGAGACAGTTCGGTCTCTATCCGCTGCAAGCGTTAGACACTTGAGAAGAGTTGCTCCTAGTACGAGAGGACCGGAGTGAACAGACCGCTGGTGTCCCAGCTGTCCCGCCAGGGGCATACGTTGGGTAGCTATGTCTGGAATGGATAACCGCTGAAAGCATCTAAGTGGGAAGCCAACTTCAAGATGAAGTGTCTGTCCAGTTGAACTGGGTAAGACTCCCGGAAGATCACCGGGTCGAGAGGCCAGGAGTGCAAGTACCGAGAGGTATTGAGCTGACTGGTGCTCATCAGTCGAGGTCTTGATCGCCTTTCTTTCGCTCGAATTCGCAGGTTCGACTGCTGATTTTTTGCACCACCAAAACCGAGACACCCCGTGCTCATAGCACTGTGGACCCACCCCATTCCATCCCGAACTGGGTCGTGAAACGCAGTGGCGCCGATGGTACTTGGACCGCAGGGTCCTGGGAGAGTAGGTCAGCGCGGGGGTTTTCTTTTTTATTTCTACAAAGACAGGAAGGGCCGCCAAAAAGGCGGCTCTTTGACGAGGAGCGCCCGGGCATTCCCGAAGAGCGCTTTTTGAAGGAACGACGACTATGACAATGGCGAATATAAGTCCCTTGTCGAACGTTCCCCAGGACTTGCACGACATCCTGGCAGCCTCGCTGGAATTGCGAGAAGCCAAGCAGGTGTTGCGTAGCGGGAACGTCATCAAGGGCGTGCAGCGACACGAGCGCGCGAAGAAGACGTTGCACCGTGTGATGAGTACGCTGGCTGACGCGTCGAGCGAAGAATCGCTTCGCGAGGAATTCCGTTCGCTTCTGCAAGCGGGCGTAGAGTTCAAACGAGCCTACGACGCGTACCAAGCAGGCGGAGCCGCTGATTCGACGGCGGCGCTCAAGCTCGTGAAAGCGGAAAAGAAATTGATCGGGGAACTCGACTCCCTGGAACGCATTCTCAACTGACGCGCCAAGACGTCAGACAAAGAAAGCGAAGGAAACTCGGTCGCTCGGCGGGTGTAGTATGGTGACGCCACGCGCCGAGCGAATCGCCTTTACGAAGGCGGGCCGTTTGGCCGCTGTTCGATACGCGTCGTATACGACGTGCACGTTTCCATCATGGACGGCTTCGAAAGCTGTCAGAGCGGGGGTGCAGCGATGAACATCGTTCTATTCGGCGGAACTGGAAACATTGGCCAGAGAATCGCACTGGAGGCCGCGAATCGTGGGCATAACGTCGTGGCCGTGGTACGGGATCCCGCACGATCACAAGTCCCAGATTCGCGCGTTCGCCTGGTGAGAGGCGACGCGACCGACGCCGCGAGCGTCGCCTCCGTGGCGCGAGGCGCCGACGCCGTCGTGAGCGCCATTTCGCCTCGGCCGGGGACCACGGGAAGTGCGCCTTCCCTGGTCGACGCCGCTCGCGGGTTGATCGCGGGGTTGAAGCAGGCTGGCGTGAAGCGTCTGCTGGTCGTCGGCGGAGCGGGAAGCTTGGAGGTGGCTCCCGGCGTCATGCTGATGGACGCCCCCGGTTTTCCCGAAGCGTACCGAGGCGAAGCGGTTGAAGGGCGAGACGCGCTGGCAGTGTACCGTGCCGAAGCGGACGAACTCGATTGGACCTACCTGAGTCCGGCTGCAGAAATTCAGGCGGGAGAGCGAACGCAACGCTACCGCACCACGCTCGATCAGTTCTTGACCGACGAGCAAGGACGCAGCCACATCTCCTACGAGGACTACGCGGTGGCGTTGGTGGACGAACTGGAAAGGTCTCAGCACGTCGGGCGACGGTTCGGCGTCGCTTACTGAAACGCGAGCGTCCGGGGGAAAGAGCCTATGTTCTTTCCCCCGGACGCTCGCGTTTTGTCTTCGGTACTCAAGACGGCGGCCGCGCATGAACGCGTTGCGGCTTCGCCGTGCGGCTCGATCAGTATTGAACGCGCCGGGTCGTTCGGGCAGACACTTCTCGGCGAGCCGTCGCCCCACGCTGCTCAAGAACGCCGAATGAACAACGCGCGGCACGCGCTGGGCAACGAAGGCTACGAGGGGCGGACCGAGCGCGACGAGAGCTCACGCTCGTGGAGGCCGCTCCTCTCGCCAAAGAGATGCTGCCCTCTGCGACCTCGTCAAAGCAGGCGCGTCAATCTTGTTGCGAGCTTGGCCGAGGACTTCGGGCAGTATCTTGCCGTCGTGGGCATCGAAGCCCCGTGCTGGGAAGGCGATCCACCATCCCGGCAAGTCTTCGAGACCGGCTTTCCAGTCGTGCATCTTTGGGAAGGCCGCCGCGTATCCGGCGACCGCCTGATCGTGCGCCACAGCGAGTGGTCAGTACCCTTTCTCGGGCTGGTCGTGCACCTCGTCGAACTCGGCGCCTGGCCGACCTGAACGGTACCGAAGCGCTACGCTCGAACGAGGAGTCCAGCCGTGAACACCGATCTTCAATTCATTCCGCTCGGCACGCACGTCGTCACTCGCGTGCCCGTTCACACGCCGTCCGGAGAGATCACGCGGCCCACCGGGGCGGTGGGCGTGATCGTGCGCACCCCCGTCGATCCCCGGCACGCCTACCGCGTGCGCTTCCCCGACGGCTTCGAAACGAGCTTCCTGAAGCGAGAGCTCGACGTCCGAAAGCACCACAAGCAGCTCGACGCGCCGGACACGCCCGATTGGTTGACGTTCGTGCAGTACCGCTGCGTCGTCGGCTCTCGCGCGTTCGGTTTGGCCACTGACGAGAGTGACACGGACCGCCGCGGCTTCTACCTGCCTCCCGCCGAGTTGCACTGGTCGCTGTGGAGCGTGCCCGAGCAACTCGAAGACCACGACAACCAAGAAGCGTACTGGGAGCTTCAGAAATTTTTGTCGCTCGCCCTCAAAGCCAATCCGAACGTGCTGGAGTGCCTGTACACACCGCTGATCGAACACGCGTCGCCGCTCGCCCTCGAACTTCTGGCGATGCGCGGCGCTTTTTTATCGACGCTCGTGTATCAGACGTACAACGGGTACGTGCTGTCGCAATTCAAGAAGCTCGAAGCGGACTTGCGCAACCACGGCGAGATTCGCTGGAAGCACGCGATGCACCTCGTTCGCTTGCTGATCTCGGGCATCGCGGTGCTGGAGGAAGGCGAGGTGCTCGTGCACGTCGGCGAGCACAAGGAGGCGCTCTTGGCGATCAAGCGCGGGAGCGTCGCGTGGCAGGACGTGAACGCGTGGCGCTTGGCCTTGCACGCCCGTTTCGATCGGGCTCTGCCGAACAGCCGTCTGCCCGAGCGGCCCGATTACGCGCGCGTCAATGCCTTCCTGCTTCGCGCGAGACGAAGCATGCTTGCCGACGCTTGACCTTCCCGGCAGGCGTGCAAACGAGCAGGAGGGCCCACTCGATGGGAGGCGGCCAGCAAGTGAGGCGTTCGCACTTCCACGTCTTCAAGGGAGGCTTCTGCCCCTTCGCGACGCTCAATACTCGACGGGAACGGAAGAGCGGAGCGCGTAATGCACGCGCTTCAAGGCGCTGAGCTGTCCGCGTGACAAGGGCAATGCCAGCGCGAGGCGGCGCAAGGCTCTCGCGTGAACCGCGAGGCGATGCGGCGCGTCGGTTCCGGCTGTGGACGTGTACTCGAAGCGCACGCGCGTTCCCCACTCTTGTACGAGCGCGTCGAGGCGTTCGAGCGAAGGCGACTTGCGTCGCTCGGGATGCGCGAGGTTCTCGGCGTAGCGGCGAACGTGAAACACGTGATCGCTGCGCACGACGACCGCTTCGGGCGTGAGCTCACGGGCGTGCAGCAAGGCCACGCGCAAGGCTTCGCGTTCGGCGAGCGCGCCGTTGGCAGCGTCGGACGCGGGCAAGGTGAGCGCGTACGGACGCCCGTTCAAGGTGTACGCCACGCCCAGCGCGTCATCGGCGCGGTCGAAGCTGCCGTCGGCATGAACGAGCAGGGAGCAAACCGCGGGTTGCGTTCTCGTGAGCGTCTCTCGGACCGTCGCGCCGAGCGAAGCCCCGAGCGCGATCTGCTGCAGGGCGAGCGTGACGTGCGCAATTCGCTCTGCGGTCGGATGATGCGCCTTCTCGAGAAGCACGCCGTCGTAGCCGAGCGCGACCGCGTGGCGTTCGAGCAGGTGTTCGGACTCGACCATGCCGCGCTCGAGCGGCACGGCGTACGGCGCTTCGGCGAGCACGTAGCCGAGAACGACTTGAGCGTTCTCACGAAGAGAGGCGACGTGCACCGACGCCAGTCGGGAGTGCCGAGCGTACCGCATGCGCTCAGGGTACGCCGTGACCTTGACAGGGTGAATCGACGTGCGCGCCGTCTTCGCGTCGGATCACGCGCGGGCGCGGCGAACGAGCGCGCGAACGTTCGCGTGCCACGCCGCCCAATCGGCGGTCTCGAAGGGCAGCGTGGCCTTGAGGCGCGCGACGAGCACTTCCGCTTCGAGTTGCGCGAGGACAGAGTGTTGGCAGGGCGACAGCCAAGCGCTGTAAAGTTCGAGCACAAGCGTGCGCTTGAACGTGGCGGGCACGTCGAGGAACAAGGTCCTGGCGACGTGCAGCGTCAAGCGTTCGCGCGGGCACGACACGCGCGGTTCGGGCGGCGCTTCGCGGGCCTCGGCGCAGTCACGCTCGTCGAGGGGCAGGCCCAGAGCGTCGAGACCGACGATGGTGAGGCGGGTGTCCGCGTCGTACTCGTCGCGCAAGTCCAGTACGAACTGCGCGGCGTCCTCTGGAGTCGTGAAGGTCAAGGCGTGGATGTGACCGTGCGTGAACTCCTCGCCGTCGATACGGACGATCCACGCGACCGCCGAGCCTTCACGCGAGCAGTTCGTGGCAAGCGTAGCGGGAACTTCTTCAACGACGATGATGCGCGCCCTTGCCATAATTGACGATAGCACGTCTACGCAAATAGCGTAATGATTGAAACCGCGTCTCCTGGGAGGACGCCCGCGCCGGTGTCGAGCTTCGAGTGGCACAATGAGCGTCATGGTCGCCCCGTCCCTCCGCCTGCTGCACGAGTCCTCGCTTGGCTTCTTCGGCACGAGCGAGCGGGGCGCCCTCTCTCTCAAAACCATGCGGCGCGGCGCCGCGCTGTACGAAGTCGGACGCGCCCGCTACCGCGTCGACGACGATTGCTTCCTGGTGCTCAACGATCATCAGCCGTACGCCGTCGACGTCGACCGGAACGTGGAGTCCTTTTGCGTCTTCTTCCACCCTGCCTTCGCCGCGGGCGTGCTACGCGCCCTGCGCCTCACCCCGGCGGCGCTGCTCGACGCGCCGTTCGATACGAGCGCCCGCGTCCCCGAGCTGCTGGTTCGCACCTACCCGCAGCGGCACCCACTCGGTCGGCGGTTGCGCGCCGCGCGCCTGCTGAACGAGCGGCACGCGCTGCACGGCCCGCGCGTCGAGCAACTCGCGCTCACGCTGCTCGACGACCTGTACCGCCTCGCCGGAGAAGTTCGGGACGAGGCGGGCCGTTTGCCGTGGGCGCGCGCCGCCACCCGAGAGGAAACGTACCGACGCGTTCAGCGCGCCCGCGATTACGCGGAAGCTTCCTTGCACGCGCCCGTGACGCTCGCCGAACTGGCGGACGTCGCCAACCTCGCTCCTCACCACTTTCTGCGAGCGTTCAAGGTCGTCACGGGTGAAACGCCGCATGCGTTCCTGACTCGCCGCCGCTTGGAACGAGCGCGGCGTTTGCTGCGCGAAGGCATGCCGGTGGGACGCGCGGCGCTCGACGTGGGATTTTCAAGTCCGACCAGCTTCACCGCCGCGTACAAGCAACGTTTCGGCGCGCCTCCCTCTCACGAGGAGAAAACGAGCAATTCGGAAGAGGTCGCCGCGAGCGACGTGGCGTAAGGTCGAGCTATGACGTCGTTCACGAATCCCCTGCACGAACTGGTCGCCAACGCCCACGGAAACGCCGCTCGCGTTCAGGAATTGCTCGACGCCCACCCCGAGCTGCTCGAAGCGCGCTTCGAGACGTGGAATGAGACGGCGATGGAAGCCGCCGCTCACACGGGCAGCCGCGACATCGCCGAGTTGCTGCTGCAGCGCGGCGCCTCGCCGACGCACGGTGCGCTGGCAATGCTCGGGCGGGCGGACGCGTTGCGCGCCTTGCTGTCCGAACGGCCCGACTTGGCGAGCACGCCGGGAGCGCACGGCATTTCGTTGCTGTTCCACGCGGCGCTCAGCGGCGACGTGGAGACGCTGGAGACCGTGTGGGTCGCGGGGGCGCGCGAAGGTTTGAATGACGCGGTGCACGGAGCTTTGCACGCCCGCAGCGTGGCGGCGCTCAATTGGCTGCTGGCACATGGGGCGGGCGTGACGGCCCTCGACTGGCAGGGCCGCACCGCCTTGCAGGTCGCCCAGGAGCGAGGCTGGACCGAACTCGCCGCCGCGCTTCGCACAGAGGCAAGCAGCGAGCGTTGAAGGGATACGCCGACCTGGCGATCCCGACAAGCGGGGAGCCGGGGTACGCTCTTGGTGCCGCGTACCCCGGCTCCCGAAGGCTTTCGCTGCGGCTTGAGAATGATCAAGGCGAAGAGGACGACGCCCAGCGCTCCCACCACGAGGTGCGCTTTGTGAATGCCGTTCAGCACGGGCGCCTGCTCTCCCGGTATGACCGCCGCCTGCTGACCGACCGGGCTGGACGCCCAGGCGACTAAGCGGCCCGTGCGAGATACCACGTAGCCCAGAATCACGGCTTGGATGAGGACGTAGAGGGCCAGCGAGCCGAGCAGACAAAATTGCGTCACCGACCCCTACTGACCACACCAGATGAGCGCCAACCCGCTGACACCGTCAGCGTTCCGCCGATCTTGGGAAAGGCGCTCAACGCCGAGAACAAGGCCAAGTTGTGCCGCAAGGCGACCGGAGACGGCCCCCCTCGCAACAGTGCGGCCGAGAAGAAGGTCGGACCGAGGCCGATGACGGCGCTCAGAACGTGAATCAGCACGAGTAACTTTATAGAAACGACCTCCTGGACGAAGCGGGGACTCAGGCGGAAATCAGCGAACTGGAAGCGCTGGCAAGCGTGAGGGGCCGGTAAAGCGACTGAGCCAACGTCACGGTCTCCGGCAACGGCTCCGCGCCGAATTCGCGGCGCAGCAACGCGCACAGCCGCTCGTAAGCGCGCAGGGCGCGGTGGCGATTGCCCATTCGCGTGTGCAGACGCATCAAGCGGCGATGCGCGTCCTCGGAGAGCGGATCGAGGTCGAGCAGGCGCAAGACGACGCCGAGCGCCGCCTCGTGCGCTTCTTGAGCCTCGAGGAGCGTGGCGCGCTCGCGCAAGATCAGCAGCCACCACTCTTCCAGACGCTCGCGCTCGGCGCACAGCCACTCCTCCAATTCCGGGCAGTCGTCGAAGTCGTGGGTGGCGAGCAGTGAAGCGCGAGCCACGGGCAGCGGGACGCCCGAAGCGGCCTCGCCTGCCAGGAACAGACTTTGGACGTCGACTCGCACCTCCGGGTGAAGGGCCAGCGTCTCGCGGCCCTCCACGAGCGGCACTCCCGCCAAGCTGGCGAGCTTGCGCAGGAGATGCACGAGGTTGTTGCGGGCCGCGTCCTCACGCGTCTCGGGCCACAACAGCGAGGTCAAGCGGCCGCGAGGCGTGTGGCCTTCGATGGCGAGGTAAGCCAGCAGCGCCGCGGCCTTGCGCTCCAGGGGGCGAAGCGCTCCGTGGACATCGCGCAGGCTGGGCTGTCCGAGCACCTGCACCATGAACACAGCACTTCCGGTCATCACGTCGCGCATCATTGCTCCTCCTGCGAAGTCATCTCGGGAAAGAACTCCAAGCCGTATCGCTCGCCGACCGTCACGAGGCGCGGCACGTCGGGCGGATCGGGCGCGGTGGGCCAAAACTCGGCGGCAGGACGCGACACCTCGCGCAGAAAGTGCTCGAACCCCGCCGGGGTGTACATCACCAGCAGGCGGACGGTTTCGCTGCGCAACTTCAACGCGTGCGGCACGTTGCGCGGCAGCCACAGCACCTGGCCGGGAGCGGCCTCGGCGTACGACGCGCCTACCTGGACGCTCAAGCGGCCTTCCAGCACCGTGATCAACTCGTCTTCATGTCGATGAACGTGAATCGGAAGCTCGAAGGAACGCCGCGCGCACAGGTCGATGACGGCGAAACGCCCGCCGGTGTCCTCGCCGCTCATCAAGACGCTGAAGCGGTCGGCGCGCAAGTCGTAGGTGTTGCCGAGCGTCACGCGGCGCAAGAGGGTGAGGGGAGTCGAGTTCATACAGCACCTCGGTTTCGAATCGCAGTGTAGAAAGCGGGGTGGGGCCGCACATCCCTGATTCGGGGGAAGCTCCCCTCCCCCCTCGGAAGGGGGGGAAGCTATACTGGAGTGGCATCATGGCCGTTTCGTTGCCTCAGGCGCTTCCCGCGCCGCCAACCGCCTTGATCGGCCGGTCGCGTGAACTCGTGCAAGTCAGGCAGATCCTGAACTGGCCCGAGGTTTCGCTGCTCACCTTGACCGGGCCCGGCGGAGTCGGCAAGACGCGTCTTGCCTTGGAGGCGGCGCGCCAACTCGCGCCCCGTTTCCCTGACGGCGCCTTGTTCGTACCCTTGGCTCCCCTCGAGCGTCCCGAGCAGGTTCTGCGCGCCGTCGCGCGCGGATTGGGCGTTCAAGAGTCCGCCCAAGACCTCGTGGAGACGTTGGGCGCGACGTTGGCGGGACGCCAACTCCTGCTCGTGCTCGACAACTTCGAGCATCTGCTGGAGGCCGCGCCCGACTTCGGACGGTTGATGGCGCTCGCTCCGGACGTCACCTTGCTCGTCACCAGCCGCGAGCGTCTGCGACTGTACGGCGAGCACGAGTTTCCCGTACCGCCCCTGAGCTTGCCTCGGCCCGAGGATCCGATGGGCGAGGCCGTGCGGCTCTTTTGCGAGCGTGCCCGCGCCGTACGGCCCGACCTCGCGCTGGGAGACGGGGAGTTGCCGCTCGTCGAGGACATCTGCCGCCAACTCGACGGGTTGCCGCTCGCCATCGAACTCGCGGCCGCGCGGGTTCGCCTTTTGAGCGTGAGCGCCCTGCGTGACCGTCTCACTCGGCGCTTGGCGTTGCTGACCGGCGGAGCGCGCGACTTGCCTGAGCGGCAGCAGACGATGCGCGCCGCCATCGATTGGAGCCACGCCCTGCTCGACGACCAAGAGCAGCGGCTCTTCGCACGGCTGAGCGTGTTCATGGGCGGCTTCTCCTTGGAGGCCGCCGAGGCCGTGTGCGGCGATGGTCTCGACGTGCTGAGCGGCTTGGCGTCCTTGACCGACAAGAGCCTCGTCTCGGTGGACATGCAAGGCGGCGAAGCTCGGTACCGAATGCTGGAGACGGTGCGCGAGTACGCGCTGGAGTCACTTCAATCGAGTTCAGAGGAGGCCGACGTCCGACAAGCTCACTTGCGGTTCTTCCTAGATCTCGGCAGCCACCTCAACCGCCTCATCCAAGGATACGGACGGCCCGACCTGCAAGCGGTCGCCGCCGCCTTTCGGCAGTGGGACGAGGAACAACCGAACATTCTCTCCGCCCTCGCCTACGCCGCCCGCCTTCAGCAGGAAGCGGCCCTCTCCACGTTCGCCCACTACTTCGCGCCCCTGTCGGCCTCCCGCTTGGACTACGCCACGGCGTCGCCCGTGCGAGGCGCGCTCGAAGCCGTGCCGCGAGACAGTTCGGCGGCCGGGTGGCTGCAGTACGCCTTGGCCTTCCTGGCTTACCGGCGCGGTTTGTTCGCCGAGGGTCGCGCGTTCGCCGCCCGAAGCGTGGAGACGTTCGAAGCGCGCGGCGACGCCCGAGGGTTGGCCTCCGCGATGCAAGTGCGCGCCTACCTGACGCTTCCGCTTGATCCCGAGGCCGCTATGCGGGACTTGCAGGACTCCTTGGCGTGGACGCGGCCCAACGGTGACAACCTCATCAGCGTCATGGGGCTGGGCATGCTGGGCAGTCTGGCGCTTTGGCAGGGACGCTGGAACGATGCCCGCGCCATCTTGGACGAAGCCATCGCGTCCACCGAGGAGGTGCGAAACTACATCGGCCGGGCGTGGTCGCAGATGATCCTGGCGGCAGTCGATTTGCACGATGGCCGGACGGAAGCCGCCCAGCGTCTGCTTCGAGAGGTCCTGAACGTCGGCGAGCAACTTCAGAACACCGATCTGCAAGTCGGCGGCTTGTACGGCCTCGCCGCCTGGCTCGCGCACGAAGGTCGCTTCGCTCAAGCCCAGCGCTTCTGGTCGGCCGCCACGACCCTCGCCGAGAACCGCAATTACGACCCGACGCTGACGCAATCTCTCTTCGCGCCTTGGGTGTCGCCCGCGCTGGAGCGCCGTCACGAACCGGAAGGCGCGCGCGCCGCCGCCGAAGGGCAAGCCCTCGATACGACCGCCCTCATCACACGACTGGTCGCCTTCGGCGTGCCCGACGAAATGCCCGCGCCTTCCGCGCCGCGCACCCCGTCGACGTTCGCGCTGACGCCTCGCGAACGCGAAGTTCTTTCCCTGCTCGCCCAAGGCTTGTCGAACAAACAGATCGCCGCCAAGCTCGGCACGGGCGTGTACACCGTCATGGACCAAGTCAAGGCCGTGCTGAGCAAGCTCGGCGTGCCCAACCGCGCCGCCGCCACCCGCTACGCCATCGAACACGGCCTCCAGTAACGCCTCGTCAGGGCTGACGTGAACTCCCCGCCTTCATGATGTGACTCCAGCCGCGCTGCGAGAAGCGGGAACGCATGCTCGGCGCGAACTCTCCGCCGCCGCGCTGGCCGATGTCGAGGGCCCGGTTCGCTTCATCACGCGGCACGTGACGAGCGGCCGAAGATCCCGGCGCCTTTGCTCCCCGCTCCGAACCGCGCATCCAAGGCGCCCGACGCTCAGTCGGGCTTCACGCGAAAATCATGCCGAAGCCGCTAGCTTGCTTTCCGGAGACATCACGAGGAGGCACGCATGGGCAAGATCCGTTTGGGCGGTCGATTTCAACTCAAGTTCCACGAGTACCATTCCGCTCCCCCGCCCTGGGGCCGCGAAGATCTCCTGCGCCTGCACGAGGAGTTGGGCGGTACGTTCCCCATCGCCACGACACCTCGCCGTACGGACGTTCCGCGCATCGATCCCTTGTGGTACAACCTCGCCGATGGAATTCGAGCGGGCGACGCCGCTTGCGTGGAGCTCGGCGTGCGCTTCATCGAGGCGCAGTTCGTCGTGTCGTACTCCGGGTACGCGCGCGCTCGCCTCGCGCGGGCGCTTCGCCACGCGTTCCTCACGCCCACGCAGAAACGGCGGTTGTCGAATCACTTCTACAACCTGCTCATCGGCCAAGAGCGCTTCGACGAGTTCACGGAGTACATCCGGGTGTGGCGTGCCATCGCCGACGACGCCGAACGCACACGGGTGCGGACGTTCGTGGAGCAGAACTTACCGGAATCCTCCGCGTTTCGGACGAGGCTGTTACGCGTCTTCGAAGGCGTCTGATCGGAAGGGTCGGCGGGCGACGCCTTTCCCTCAAGGTCACGTCTCGGCGATGACGGACGCAGCGAGACTACGAGCGGTCACGCCAACAAGATGGCGCTGCTCGGCCGCTCGCGCGTCCCGACGGGGCGTCGCACGCGAGCGCCTGCCGAGACTCAAGCGAGCCACGATCGGCGCCGAACCGCTGGAATCGAGTCGATCCACGAGCTTTTCTCATCCTCGAAGGACGGCGGAAGCATCGCGAGCAGGCGCGATCGAGATCGCGCCGCATCGTCCACGTCAACCGTAAACCTCGTCGAAGCGTCGGTTCGAGCGAACGATGCGCCCGTGACGACGGTCCACCTACGCTGTGCTCGCGGCCGGAGAAGCCGTAGGAGGAAATCATGCACGCCTCGACCCGTCGTTCACACCTCACGCCGAATCGCTCGCCTGCTCGCTGGCGCCACGCGCTCTACACGTTCGCGGCGCTTCTCACCGTGGCTGTCATGCAGCTTTTCATGGGTTCGTTCACGGTGGCGCTCGAACCGTTCGGCGTCAAGCTCGGAGTCTTCGAGCCGGGCGTTCCGCGTTTCGTCGACGCTTGGTACCAAGCTCAATGGGCGGTGCTGTCGGCCATCTTGCCTTGCGGCGCGCTCCTCGCGTCCCTGCGGCGACCGACGGAGCGCCCCTTGCTGATTCAGTTCTTCGCCTTGGTCGTGTCGCTCGTCGCTCTGACCTTCGTGGTCGTGCCCGGCCCTGAAGACACCGCCAACATCGGGCTCGAACTTTTGATCGCCGCGGGCATTCCGCTGGGACTCGCCTTGAGCACGTACCCGGCTCCTCGCGCGTTGCTTCGTCGGCCTTGGCGCGCACCCGTCCACTTGCCGACGCTCGTCGCGAGCGCCGTGATGGCGCTCGCACTGCTTCCGATAACGCTGCGCGAAGCTCACTTGCAGGCCACCACGCGCGACTACCTCGCGCAGCATCTCACGCACGCCAGCGCCGTGACGCTCGCGCTGCTCCTGACCGCCGGGGGACTGCTGAGCGCGTTCGGGACTCCGGGCGCCCGCGTGATCCGAATCCTCGTCGGCCTTTCACTCTTGTATCTCGGTCTTTGCGCCTTCGCGACCGTCGAGCGCGCGGGCAGTTGGGGAGCTCCGGGCGGAGCGGCGGCCCTGCTGGGCGGCCTCGTGTTTCTGACGCTTCCCGCGTGGTCCGGTCGAAGGGTCGGTTCGAACGCTGCTCGAGACCGACACGACGAGGGGCACTGATGGTGTTGCCGCGCGAGCACTGGGGGCGAAGCCCGAAGAGACGATCAAGGAGCCTACACGAGTTTTGAACGGGTGGTAGGCGAGGGTTGAACGGGCAGGCGCGACACTCGGGTCATTCGAAGCGAGACCGCTTCGCCAAGGAGACTCCCCATGACCCGCACGATCCGCACGCTCGCCCTGTCCGCCCTCGCCGCCCTCACCCTCACCACCAGCCTCGCCTCGGCGTCGAGCG
>NZ_QJSX01000034.1 GCF_003217515.1 Deinococcus yavapaiensis KR-236
TGACGGCCACCCCTCCGAACGTCACGGTTGGGAATCAAAGCTTGACGCAAGGACAGAGTGCGAACTTCAACGTCACAGCTTCCGACCCGCAAGACTTGGCGTTGACGTACAGCCTCGCACAAGGCAGTAGCCTGCCTACTGGACTGTCCTTGAATAGCAGTACCGGTGTGGTGAGTGGCACACCAACCGTCTTCGGCACCTTCCCCGTGACCTTCCAAGTGACGAACAGCGGTGGGGGCGTTACTAACAAGACTGTGACACTCACCGTAACTGCCACCGCGCCGAGCCTCACGGTCGGCAATCAGAGCTTGACGCAAGGACAGAGTGCGAACTTCAATGTCACGGCCACCGACCCGCAGAACCTCGCGTTGACGTACAGCCTCGCACAAGGCAGCACCTTGCCCGCCGGGTTGTCCCTCAATAGCAGCACGGGCATCGTGAGTGGCACGCCCAGCGTCTTCGGCACTTTCCCCGTAGCCTTCCAAGTCACCAACAGCGGTGGGGCGAGCGCTACCAAGACCATCACCCTCACGATCACGGCCACCGCGCCGAGCCTCACCGTCGGCAACCAGACGCTGATGCAAGGACAAAGTGCGAACTTCAACGTCACGGCCTCCGACCCGCAAAATCTGGCGTTGACGTACAGCCTCGCTCAAGGCAGCACGCTCCCCGCTGGCTTGTCCTTGAATAGCAGTACTGGCGTCGTAAGTGGCACGCCCAGCACGGCAGGAACGACGAACGTGACCTTCCAAGTCACGAACAGCGGCGGCGGCACGGCATCGAAGACGGCTGGAATCGTCGTCATCGCTCCACCAAGCATCACCGTCGGTAATCAGATACTGGCACAAGGGCAAAGCGGTAACTTCACCGTCACGGCGAGCGATCCGCAGAACCTCACGTTGACGTACAGCCTGGCATCGGGGAGCACCTTGCCCGCCGGGTTGTCCTTGAATGCCTCAACGGGTGTCGTCAGCGGAGTACCAACCGGGCACGGCGCCTTCCCCGTGACGTTCCAAGTGACGAACAGTAGTGGGGCAAGCGCCACGAAGACAATCACCATCACGATCACCGCGACGCCGCCGAACATCACGGTAGGCAATCAGACTCTGATGCAAGGGCAAAGTGCGAACTTCAATGTCACAGCCTCCGACCCGCAAAACTTGGCGTTGACCTACAGCCTCGCGGCGGGCAGCACGCTGCCCGCGGGCTTGTCCTTAAACGGCAGTACGGGTGTGGTGAGCGGCACGCCGACTACGGCCGGGACGACGAGCGTGACCTTCACGGTGACGAACAGCGGGGGCGGCACGGCCAGCAAGACCATCATCCTCACGGTGAACTCGACGAGTGGTCTGCTCGACACGACCTTCGGGACGGGCGGCAAGGTTACCACGGCGATGAGCGTCTACTACGACGAAGTGAGGGCCTTGGCGGTTCAAGCGGACGGGAAGATCGTTGCGGCTGGATACATCAACAACGGCACGAACTTGGACCTCGCGCTGACGCGGTTCAGCGTGAACGGCACCTTGGACACGACCTTCGGTTCCGGCGGCAAGGTTATCACGGCCATCGGATCGTCGGATGACTTGGCCCTCGCGTTGGTCGTGCAATCGGACGGGAAGATTGTAGCTGCTGGCCGCACCTTCAACGGCTCGAACGACGACTTCCTCCTAGTGCGATACACCGCAAGCGGCACACTCGACTCGACCTTCGGGACGGGTGGCAAGGTCACTACAGACTTTGGATCTTCCAGTGATGGCATCTTCGCGTTGATGGTGCAATCGGACGGGAAGCTGATTGCCGCCGGGTTTGCGACGAACGGTTCCAACTACGACTTCGCGTTGGCGCGGTACGAAGTGAACGGCGCTTTGGACACGACCTTCAACGGCATCGGCAAGATCGCCACGCCCATCGGAGCGTCGGACGACATCGCCTTCGCGCTGGCGCTCCAATCGAGCGGCAAAATCGTTGCTGCCGGACGGGCCTTCAACGGCACGAACGATGACTTCGCGTTGGTGCGGTACAACAGCAACGGTTCGCTCGACACCACCTTCGGCTCGGGCGGCAAGGTCACCACGCCCGTCGGGACGTCGCAAGACTACGCCAATGCGCTGGTGGTACAGCCGGACGGGAAGCTCGTCGCCGCTGGGTACGCCTTCAACGGCTCGAACGACGATTTCGCGTTGGTGCGGTACACCACCAGCGGCTCGCTCGACACCACCTTCGGCTCGAGCGGCAAGGTCACCACAGGATTCGGATCCGGGAGCGATACGGCCCTCGCGTTGGCTCTGCAGCCGGACGGGAAGCTCGTCGCCGCTGGACTGACCTCCAACGGCTCGAACAACGACTTCGCATTGGCGCGGTACACCACCAGCGGCTCGCTCGACACGACCTTCGGCTCGAGCGGCAAGGTCACCACGGCCATCGGATCTGGGAACGATGGTGCCCTCGCGCTGGCTCTGCAGCCGGATGGGAAGCTCGTCGCCGCTGGATACACCTTGAACAGCTCGACCAGCTACGATTTCGCGCTGGCGCGGTACCTGCCGTAGGAGACGCACATGAACATGACCAAGAACGTTTCCCTGCTGGCCGTAGCACTCCTCGTCGGCTGCGCCACGCCACCTCAAGCTCCCACCGGTCCTCGCGTGCTGGGCATCGTGCAAGTCACCGCCGGGCAGGACGCCGCCGTGCAGTGGGTGCGACCTGACGCGGACACGCTGCGCGCCCTCGACCTCACCAGCATTCCCGCTGGCCTCGACGTGCAAGTCGTCCCGACCACCACCCCCTACTTCGACGCAGGCGGCATGCGCTACCTGTACTCGCACCTCAAAGTGCGAAACGGTAAAGGCAGCACCCTCAACGCCGAACTCAAAAACGTCACCTTCCTCGCCCTCGACAACGCCAGCACCATCAGCGACACCGCCATCGTCTCGATGCGTAACGCCGCAGGAGCGGCCATCACCAGTGTAGACGTCGCGCGCAGCCTGCGACCCACCCACCGCATGCAAGGAGCGAGTGCGGTCGAACCGCTCGGCGCGGACTTACAACTGTTCAGCGAAAGCGAGATCAGCAATTTCACGAACAGCTTTCCGTGGGGTTTCGGAGTGCGGCACTGCTTGGACGTGAACTGCGACGCGTACGACAAGATCCTGCCGGGCAACCCGGCCCTCAATCAGTTCGATGGGCGGGTGACGTTGGCGTTCAAAACGCCGATCACCACGAGTGCGAACACGCCGAAGAGCGCGTCGATGCTGTACTTGGTCGTCGCGGATAACACGACCAACGCGAGGGTGGTGCAGAGCAGCGAAGAGCAACTGACAGGCACCGTCGCCGGGAAAAGCACTGTCCCGACAGGCTTCGACCTCGTCAAACTGCCCGGGTCAGGTCTGCCGGGTGGGACGCAGCTGGGGAACGTGCGCGTGGCGGGCACGGCGGGTACGACCACGACGACGCTGTTG
Source organism: Deinococcus yavapaiensis KR-236 (assembly GCF_003217515.1). Lineage (NCBI taxonomy): Bacteria > Thermotogati > Deinococcota > Deinococci > Deinococcales > Deinococcaceae > Deinococcus > Deinococcus yavapaiensis. The sequence continues at coordinate 3,456 of NZ_QJSX01000034.1, forward strand.
ACACGTCCTTCCCTGATGGCGAGCAACGCGACCTTCGCGCAGGGGCAAGCGGTCACGTACGCCCTCACCGCGTCGGACCCGCAGAACTCTACGTTGACGTACACCGTGTCGAGCGGGACACTGCCCACTGGCCTCACGTTGAACGCGAGCACGGGAGCGATCTCGGGTACGCCGTCGAGTTACGGCGCCTCGTCTGTGACGTTCCGAGCGACGAACACCAGCGGAGAGTTCGACGAGAAGACCGTGACCTTGAGCGTGACGGCCACCCCGCCGAACGTGACGGTTGGAACTCAAAGCTTGACGCAAGGACAGAGTGCGAACTTCAACGTCACGGCCACCGACCCGCAAGACCTGGCGTTGACGTACAGCCTCGCTCAAGGCAGTAGCCTGCCTACTGGACTGTCGCTCAATGCCTCCACGGGTGTGGTGAGTGGCACACCGACGGTCTTCGGCACCTTCCCCGTGACCTTCCAGGTGACGAACAGCGGTGGGGGCGTCGCCAGCAAGACGGTCACCCTTAGTGTCACGGCCACCGCGCCGAGCATCACGGTTGGGAATCAAAGCTTGACGCAAGGACAGAGTGCGAACTTCAACGTCACGGCCACCGACCCGCAGAACCTGGCGTTGACGTACAGCCTCGCACAAGGCAGCACCTTGCCCGCCGGGTTGTCCTTGAGTGCCTCGACAGGACAAGTCAGCGGCACGCCCAGCGTCTTCGGCACTTTCCCCGTGACCTTCCAAGTCACCAACAGCGGTGGGGCGAGCGCCACCAAGACCATCACCCTCACGATCACGGCCACCCCGCCGAGCGTGACCGTCGGCAACCAGACGCTGATGCAAGGACAAAGTGCGAACTTCAACGTTACGGCGAGCGATCCACAGAGCTTGACGTTGACGTACAGCCTCGCACAAGGCAGCACGCTCCCCGCTGGCTTGTCTTTGAATAGCAGTACTGGCGTGGTGAGTGGCACGCCGACGACGGTCGGGACGACGAGCGTGACTTTCCAAGTGACGAACAGCGGCGGCAGCACGGCATCGAAGGCAATTACCATCACGGTGAACTCGGCGAGTGGTTCGCTCGACACGACCTTCGGCACGAACGGTAAGGTCACCACGCCCATCGGAACGTCGGGTGAAGAAGCCTACGCGTTGGTGATGCAGTCGGACGGAAAGCTCGTTGCCGCTGGATCCACCCACAATGGCTCAAACTGGGACGTCGCGTTGGTGCGGTACAACAGCAACGGCACGCTCGACACCACCTTCGGCTCGGGCGGCAAGGTCACCACGCCTGTCGGAACTTCGGATGACTATGCCAACGCGTTGGTGATGCAACCGGACGGGAAGCTCGTCGCCGCTGGGTACGCCTTCAACGGCACGAACACCGACGTCGCGTTGGTGCGGTACAACAGCAACGGCACCCTCGATACCTCCTTCGGCACCAACGGCAAGGTCACCACGGACTTCGGGACGGCGCAGGACAGAGCCTATACGTTGGTGATGCAACCCGACGGGAAGCTCGTCGCCGCTGGAGTCACCTCCAACAGCACGAACGAGGACGTCGCGTTGGTGCGGTACAACAGCAACGGCACCCTCGACACCACCTTCGGCACCAACGGCAAGGTCACCACGCCCGTCGGAACGTCGTACGACTTTGCCGTCGCATTGGTGGTGCAACCGGACGGGAAGCTCGTCGCCGCCGGGTACGCCTCCAACGGCTCGAACTATGACGTCGCGTTGATGCGGTACAACAGCAACGGCACCCTCGATACCTCCTTCGGCACCAACGGCAAGGTCACCACGCCCATCGGGACTTCGGATGACTATGCCTCCGCGTTGGTGATGCAACCCGACGGCAAAATCGTCGCCGCTGGGCACACCTACAACGGGGCCTATGACGTCGCGTTGGTGCGGTACAACAGCAACGGCACCCTTGACACCACCTTCGGCTCGGGCGGTAAGGTCATCACGCCCATCGGAACGTCGAGTGACTTTGCCCAGGCGCTGGTGATGCAACCCGACGGGAAGCTCGTCGCCGCTGGATCCACCCACAATGGCTCAAACTGGGACGTCGCGTTGGTGCGGTACAACAGCAACGGCACCCTCGACACCACCTTCGGCACCAACGGCAAGGTCACCACACCCATCGGGACTTCGGATGACTTTGCCCGCGCGTTGGTAATGCAACCGGACGGGAAGCTCGTCGCCGCTGGGAACGCCTCCAACGGCTCGAACACCGACGTCGCGTTGGTGCGGTACCTGCCGTAGGAGATGTGATGAAGAAGTGTTCTTTGCTGCTCTTGGCGCTCCTCATCGGCTGCGCCACGCCACCTCAAGCTCCCACCGGTCCTCGCGTGCTGGGCATCGTGCAAGTCACCGCCGGGCAGGACGCCGCCGTGCAGTGGGTGCGACCCGACGCGGACACCCTACGTGCCCTCGACCTCACCAGCATTCCCGCTGGCCTCGACGTGCAAGTCGTGCCCACCACCACCCCCTTCTTCGACGCGGGCGGCACCCGCTACCTGTACTCGCACCTCAAAGTGCGAAACGGTAAAGGCAGCACCCTCAACAGTGAACTCAAAAACGTCACTTTCCTCGCCCTCGACAACACCACTACTCTCGGCGACACCGCCATCGTCTCGATGCGCAACGCCGCAGGAGCGGCCATCACCAGCGTGGACGTCGCGCGTAGCCTACGACCCACCCACCGCATGCAAGGAGCGAGTGCTGTCGAATCGCTCGGCGCGGACTTGCAACTGTTCAGTGAAAGCGAGATCAGCTCGTTTTCCTCCGCGTTCCCGTGGGGCTTCGGGGTGCGGCACTGCTTGGACGTGAACTGCGACGCGTACGACAAGACCCTGCCGGGCAACCCGGCCCTCAATCAGTTCGATGGGCGGGTGACACTGGCGTTCAAGACGCCGATCACCACGAGTGCGAACACGCCCAAGAGCGCGTCGATGCTGTACTTGGTCGTCGCCGACAACACAACGAACGCGAGGGTGGTGCAGAGCAGCGAAGAGCAATTGACAGGCACCGTTGCGGGGAGGAGTGTCGTTCCAGCGGGCTTCGACCTCGTCAAACTACCCGGGTCGAACTTGCCGGGTGGAACGCAACTGAGCAACGTGCGCGTGGCGGGCACGGCGAGTACGACCACGACGACGCTGTTGACACGTCCTTCCTTGACAGCGAGTAACGCGGTATTTCAACAAGGGCAAGCCGTGACGTACGCCGTGAGTGGATCAGACCCGCAGAGCTCTACATTGACGTACACCGTCGCGGGAGGAGCGCTCCCGGCAGGATTGAATCTCAACGGCAGCACAGGAGCAGTCAGCGGTACGCCGTCGAGTTACGGGACATCCAATGTGACATGGAGGGTGACGAACGCCAGCGGGGAGTTCGACGAGAAGACCGTGACTTTGAGCGTGACGGCCACCCCGCCAAGCGTGACGGTTGAGAATCAAAGCTTGACGCAAGGACAGAGCGCGAACTTCACCGTCACGGCGAGCGATTCTCAGAACCTGACACTGACGTACAGCCTCACGCAAGGCAGCCCCCTACCCGCGGGGTTGTCGCTTGATAGCAGTACGGGTGTGGTGAGTGGCACGCCGACTACGGTCGGGACGACGAACGTGACCTTCCAGGTGACGAACAGCGGCGGCGGCACGGCCAGCAAGGCAATCACCATCACGGTGAACTCGGCGAGTGGCTCGCTCGACACCACCTTCGGCTCGGGCGGCAAGGTCACCACGCCCATCGGAACGTCGGGTGAAGAAGCCTACGCGTTGGTGATGCAACCGGACGGGAAGCTCGTCGCCGCTGGAGCCACCTTCAACGGCTCGAACTTTGACTTCGCGTTGGTGCGGTACAACAGCAACGGTACCCTCGACACTACCTTCGGCTCGGGAGGCAAGGTCACCACGCCCATCGGAACGTCGAATGACTTTGCCTACGCGTTGGTGATGCAACCCGACGGGAAGCTCGTCGCCGCTGGAGCCACCTACAACGGCTCGAACTCTGACCTCGCGTTGGTGCGGTACAACAGCAACGGTTCGCTCGACACCACCTTCGGCACGAGCGGCAAGGTCACCACGCCTATCGGGACATCGGATGATCAAGCACACGCGTTGGTAATGCAACCGGACGGGAAGCTCGTCGCCGCCGGACAAGCCTCCAACGGCTCGAACTTTGACTTCGCGCTGGTGCGGTACAACAGCAACGGTACCCTCGACACTACCTTCGGCTCGGGCGGTAAGGTCACCACGCCCATCGGAACGTCGAATGACTATGCCTACGCGTTGGTGATGCAACCCGACGGGAAGCTCATCGCCGCCGGACGGACCATCAACGGCTCGACCTATGATTTCGCGTTGGTGCGGTACAACAGCAACGGTTCGCTCGACACCACCTTCGGCACGAGCGGCAAGGTCACCACGGCAATGAGCGTCTATAACGATGAAGTAAGGGCCTTGGCGGTTCAGCCAGACGGGAAGCTTGTTGCCGCTGGATCGGGTGACGGTATCACGTTGGTGCGGTACCAGCCGTAGGAGATGTGATGAAGAAGCTCCCTTTGCTTGCCCTGGCGCTCCTCGCAGGGTGCGCTACCACCCCCACCCCAGCACCTCACACTGGCCCTCAAGTCCTCGGCTTCATCGAAGTGGCGGCCGGTGAAGACCCCAGCGTTGAGTGGGTGCGGCCCGACGCGGACACCCTACGTGCCCTCGACCTCACCAGCATTCCCGCTGGTCTCGACGTGCAAGTCGTCCCCACCACCACCCCCTACTTCGACGC
>NZ_QJSX01000035.1 GCF_003217515.1 Deinococcus yavapaiensis KR-236
TTCCTGGAGAGGTGAGCGGGCGGCGGAAGGTCGAGGGGCGGGTCGTGTTCAGGGAAGGGTCACGCTAAGTCTTTGTTTGGCTCCTAAGCGGTGTAACACCTATCTGGCAAGGGATTCGTGAGATGGGAAAGCGCAAAGCACGAACTCAAGGGAACCAGGAGGAAAGCTATCTTGCGTACAAGCGCCACGGTGTTCCTCGGTCATGCTGCTGATAATAGGTGTTAAAACATAGAAATGCAAGGGGGGTCCCCACGTCTTGGAATAGCGAGCGGCTATGAACGCCCGTACCGCCCGACCAACCTGTTCACGAAGATGGTGCGGCCGCCTTGGCCGTCATCCTTCCGTGCCGGTCATGCTTCCGTTCTACCCTGCGCGCATAGATTCCCAGAGAGAGAGCGAGCAGCAGGGCAGGAACGTCCCCGAGGCGCATGTACACGCTCTGCCCTGTGAGGCGACGAGGCTGAGCATGAACCACGCCTTCCCCGAATGCTCGGAGTTGCCTTGGCCTGCCCAAGTCATCCACAACCCCTGCAACGCCTTGATTGACACTCCGAACCAACCAGCGCCGTGTTTCAATGGCCCGAACCGTTCCCATCAGGAAGTGCTGCTCTACTCCCCAGCCCGCAAACCAACCGTCATTGCTCGCGTTGACAAGCACCTCAGCTCCCTCACGGGTCAGTTGCCTCGCGACCCAGGGAAAGACGCTGTCGTAGCAGACATACGCTCCGTACACCACATCATTGAGCACGAGCGTCTTCAGCGCCTGCGCCGCAGGAAGGCTGACCAGCGATGTTCCGGTCATCTTCTCGACCACTTCCCAAGCAGCATGAAGCGGAAGGCGCAACGGGAAGTACTCTCCAAAGGGGACAGGACGCGCTTTATCCGTTTGCGACGTCACGGCAGTTCCAGTCCACGCGACCAGCGTGTTACGGCGTGGAGGTACGAAGGAACTCAACCCATACAAGCCGTCGGGAGGAGCTTGCACGAGCAATCGTTCGTCGTTGATGGCACTCTCACTCCAGACGACCACCTCGGCCTCCCGCCGTTCTGTTCGCGTCAGACGTCGAGACCGCTCGAAGAGGGCGCTGCGTGGAAGCGCGGCACCGAACTGATCGACCGTGGTTCGCAGGGCAAGCATCGGTTGAACGGGTCCTTCGCCAGGCACCCGGGTGACACCATAAACGAGAGCAGCAAGCCATACGAACGTCATGACGACAAGTGGACGATGACTGCCCCACCGTACATTCACGAGAGAGGCCGCTGTGGCAGCCACGAGGACGCTGCCCAGCAGGACACCGCCCAAGTCGGCGATCTGAATGACTGGTGTCGGAAGCAAGTTGTACCCCAACGTCGGCCAGGGAAACGCGAAGGGTCCGAAGAAGCGCGTCCACTCGAGAAGAATCCATCCGCCGGCCAAGGCCCACACACGAGCTCGCCTGGATTGAAAAAATTGCACGACCAAGGCCGCCACGAAAGCAAGGAATCCTCCTTCCAGGGCGTAGAGCAAGGTAGCCAGGAAACCCAAGAAAGGCACGCCGAATAACTTGCCGAGAAATGGAATCAGCCACCAGAGCTGAACGGCAAAATACGCTGTTCCGGCCCACCACATCCGGCTGACCACTTCAGGCCTTCGTTCAGCACTCGCGATGTGAGCAAGGAGGAGTGCAAGAGGAACGGGGGCGAGGAAACTCCAGGGAAGAGGAAGACCACATGCCCCGAGCAGCGCACCGAGGAGAAGAGCAATCAGGGCGGGTGGCAGAGACAGCATCGAGTCATGGTAGCGACATCGCCTCCAGCGACGTCCAGCCTGTCATCACACGTGAACTGACTCATGGTGCCTGTGATGCGGCCAGTGGGTGACACCTGTCATTTTCAGAGCGACCGAACGCTCCCTCGCTGATGGGGAACTGGCGGGTACGCAGGGGAGGTCTCGGATGCCCTCCGGATCTGCATTCCCGGTGTCGCGAGCACGCTCGGGGAGTCTGCCTCGAAGACTGGGCTTCAGCAGGACATGCGTGAATGCCTTGCTGCCCACGCAGAATTGGTCTCGCCGTCCTTCTCTTGGAAACAGGATACTCATGCCGTCATTATCGGTGTTGTAACAGTAGATTATTGGGGGCTAGAGGAACCTCACCGGCAGGTGCTGGCCCTCTCGCTTCAGGCACGAATGCTTTGCCACCTCAAGAGTGGGATGGCAACGTCTGATCGGGACTAACGCGCAACACGGGAAACGCCAGTTGTGCGCTTTTGCCGGAAAGGAAGTGAGCCGTCTTCGGTGGTCGTTGCCGATTTTGGTTGGATTGCTGAAGTCTCCGGAAAGGGTGTCTTGACAAAGGATGTTCTAACATATAAAGTAACCACCAGCGAAGAACAAAAGAAAGCAGCCGCCACAACGCACCACACACCCCTCACGAAATAAGGAGCCCCACATGCGCGCACTTCACGTTCCCGCCGCCAGCGAACAACCCCAACTCTCCGATATCCCGGCTCCGACGGCCACTGAAGGCACCGTCCTGATTCGCGTCAAAGCTGCTGGCTTGAATCCCATTGACAACGGCGTCGCCGCGGGCATGCTGGCTCAGTACGGCCTGCCGCACGAGTACCCCGTGGTGCTGGGACGTGACGCCGCCGGCATCGTCGAAGCCGTCGGGGCGGGCGTCGATCACGTCGCCGTCGGTGACGAAGTGCTCGGCCACGTGCTGCTCGCGCCACCCATCTCCGCCGGCACGCTCGCCGAACTCGCGCTGCTGCCCGCCGACGCCGTCACCAAGAAGCCCGCCAAGTTGGACTTCACCACGGCCGCCGCCCTTCCGCTCGCTGGAGCGTCGGCGGTTCAAGTGATCGACGCGATCAACCCGCAAGCCGGTCAAACCGTGCTCGTCAACGGCGCGTCGGGCGGTGTGGGGTCCTTCGTCGTGCAACTGCTTGCGGCTCGAGGCGTGACCGTCATCGCCACCGGCAGAGCCACGGACGTCACTCGTTTGACCGAACTCGGCGCGTCCAAGGTCATCGACTTCACCGCCGGATCGGTTGCCGAGCAAGTTCGCGCGGCCTCCCCTGAAGGTGTGGACGCCATGATCAACTTGCACGGCATGGACCCCGCGGGCGTTCCCGTGGGCGCGGTGCGCCGTGGCGGCCGGATCTCCAGCCTCGCGGCGATGCCGGATGAAGCGACGTTGAGCGCGGCCGGCGTGACGGGCACGCCCGTCATGAGCCGCCCGACGCGGGACGTGCTCGCGCCGCTCGCCGAGCAAGCGGCCGCCGGGACGCTCAAGGTCGTCGTGTCCGATGTGTTGCCGCTCGACCGGGCCGCTGAGGGTTTGGGGCGTCTGGCCACGGGTGGTGCGAGCGGGAAGCTCGTCGTGACCCTCGAAGACTGAACTTCGACTTCTCAACTGGAAGAAACTCGATTTCGCTGAACGAGAGGGGCAGCGTCGTGTCACTCACTGACACCGACCTGCCCTTTGTCCGGTCATCCCACGAATATGACCGCTCACCTTCAGGAGCACCTCATGATTGCAGTCACCGGCGCTACCGGCCACCTTGGCCGTCTCACCCTTCAAGCCCTCCTTCGACGCGGCGTGCCCGCCAGCGACCTGATTGCCGTCGTTCGCAACCCGGCCAAAGCCGCTGACCTCACCGCGCAAGGCGTCCAAGTCCGCCAAGGGGACTACTTTCAACCAGACACCTTGGTCAACGCCCTCGAGGCGGTCGACACGCTGCTGCTAATCAGCAGCAGCGACTTCCAAGATCGCGTCGGACAGCACCGCAACGTCGTGGCCGCCGCCAAAACGGCTGGTGTGAAGCGCATCGCGTACACCAGTATTCTCGGCGCGGACACCACTTCCATGCTGCTCGCACGTGACCACCACGCTACGGAAGAACTGATTCGTGAATCGGGCCTGCCGTACGTGATCTTGCGCAACGGCTGGTACACCGAGAACTACACCGGCACGCTCGAGCAGACCCTCGCGCAAGGCGTGATTCTCGGCGCGGCCGGCGACGGCCGCTTCACTCCCGCCACCCGCGCCGATTATGCCGAGGCGGCCGCGGCCGTGCTCACCACGGAAGGCCACGAGAACGTCACCTACGAACTTGGCGGGGACGAGGCGGTCACCATGTTGTACCTTGCCGCGGAGCTCGGCCGCCAGGGTGGTCGGCCTGTCACGTACCAGAACCTCCCAGGCGAAGAGTACACCCGGATGCTCGTGAGCTTCGGCCTGCCGGAAGGCTTCGCGACCATCCTCGCCGACTCGGACGCCGGGATCGAACGTGGCGACCTCGCTACCAGCAGCGGTGACCTGCGCCGCCTCATCGGCCGACCCACCACGCCCCTCGCGGACGCCCTTCATACGGCGTTGCATTCCGTCAACCTGAAGTGACGTCGTGAGCAAGAAGCGCCCCTCGTCCAACAGCGGCAAAACAAGCAACACTCCCGGAAAAACCGCCAATGCTCCGAGCAAGACCGGCCATGCTCCCGGCAAGATCACCAATGCCCAGAAGCTTCGTCAAGCGCAGCGCAAAGCGCAGTTGCGCACCTGGATCATCACGGGTGTGAGCGTCGCGGCCGTCGTGGGTGGCGTGATCGCTTGGAATGCCACCACTCGAGTCGATGGCGTCACCAGCTTCAGTTACGCGGGAAGTGTCCACCAGCAAGGCACCGTGCAGTACGCCGAAACGCCTCCTGTGGGTGGCCCGCACCATCCCGCGTGGTTCAACTGCGGCGTGTACCGCCAACCCATCACCAAGGAGCAAGCCGTGCACTCGATGGAGCACGGTGCCGTGTGGATTACGTACCGACCCGACCTTCCGCAAGCACAGGTCAAGATCCTCGAACGACTCGTCGATGGGTACACGTACACGTTGCTCTCCCCGTACCCTGGGCTGGACACGCCCGTCGTGATCAGTGCTTGGAACCGACAGTTGCGCGTGCAGGACGTGAACGACCCCCGCCTCGGGCAGTTCCTGGCGAAGTTCGAGCAGGGCAGCCAGGCGCCGGAACGTGGCGCGCCCTGCATCGGGGGCGCCAGCTCGTAATCGACCGACAAGAGCCTCATCGAAGGTTGACGTCAAGGCATGGCCATGGGAGCGACCCGCTGAAAAGGCTGTTCATTCGCTGATTTACAAAGCGGACTTGCGCGCTAGAAGGTGCGTGAATGCGAGGGATAGCTCGGCATCTTACCTTTACGGCTGAGTTTGGCGAACGAGACGCACCACTCCACATGGAATGGTGCGTCTCGTTCGCTGGGCGTGTGGGGGATAGAGACTGGCTCTCGTGTGACCGACCACGATCGTCAGTAGGCGGTCCGTCGAGGTTGGCGTGCGAACGTTGGGACGTTGTGCGGCGTCAAGTTCTCCTCGTTGATGGTCCTTGTTGGAGGATTGGCTGCTGAAGCTCTGGAGGGTCAACAGCGGGGCAATCTCGACAGAGGGATGGCGCAGGGGAGAGCAGGTGCCTGTCCTGTTGTTGAGCACCTCTTGCATTTCTCTGTTGAAACACCTAATATTGAAGGCATGAGCGCTTGACAGCTTCAAACCATCAGAGCGCCCACCAATCTCTGCCAAGCCCTTCTCTTGCTCGACGCTGCTTCCCATCTGGCCCCGCTGTTTCTCTTATCAAATACTTGTCACACCACCCAGTAGCACAACAAGGAGTTGACGTGAACGTTCCCCCCACCATTCCCTATCTGCAACTTCCCGCTGAGCGCATCGGACAAGCTCCCCCTCACCACACCCTGCCCGCCACCGTTCGCCTCAGCACCGTCACCCTCCAAATCAACGACCTTGACGCGTCCCTGGATTACTACACCCGCATCATCGGCCTGCACCTCCACCAACAAGAAGGACGCACTGCCCGCCTCGGCACGCCCGACGGCCAAATCCTCCTCGAACTGCGCGAAAAGAAAGGCGTGAAGTACGCGCCGCACCGAGGCCGCCTCGGCCTCTACCACTTCGCGCTGCTCCTCCCCACCCGCGACGACCTCGCCCGCTTTGTGCGCAACGCCCTCAGCCTCGGTGTCCACGTCGGCGCGGGCGACCACCACTTCAGCGAAGCGACGTATCTGCAAGACCCCGACGGCATCAGCATCGAGGTGTACCGCGACCGTCCCCGCGAGGACTGGCAAGTCACCGAAGGCGGCGAAATCGTCGGTCGCGGTGACCCCCTCGATCTCCAAGCCCTCGCGGCCACTGCCAGCACCACGCCTTGGACCGGCTTGCCGAACGGCACGACCATCGGTCATATGCACTTCTACGTCGGCGACCTCGACAACGCCGCCCGCTTCTACCACGCGGGCCTCGGCTTTCCCAAGGTCACCTGGTCCTTCATCGCCCCCTTTGGCTTGTTCATGGGCGCGGGCGGCTACCACCACCACATCGGCGTGAACACCTGGGCGGCCGGCAGTGCCCCCTCGGGCGAGAACGACGCGCGCCTGCTCACCTGGGACCTCGTCTTGCCCGACCAGACCACGCTGGACCGCACGATCGCCAGCTTGCACGCCGAAGGGTTCGCCACTACCACCACGACGGACGGCGTCCTCGCGAGCGACCCCTGGGGCATCACCGTCCGCCTCCGCACGCTTTGACCTTCCGCCCGCCCCTCGACCTTCCGCCGCCCGCTCACCTCTCCAGGAG
>NZ_QJSX01000036.1 GCF_003217515.1 Deinococcus yavapaiensis KR-236
GGCGACCCTTGATGTCTTCGCGTGGACGAAGGGCGTGCTGGGGTGGGAAAGCGTACGGCTGATGTCCTTCGATGGCGTGCGGGTGTTGGTGGGGTATGCGTGGATCGTCGCGGCGTTCTTGTTCGAGCTCGGGGGGGCGCTGGGCGACCGGCAACTTCAGTTGATCGCGCACCTGGGTGGGTGGCGACGGCAAGCGAAACACCCGCCAGGCAAGCGGGTGTTGACGTGGGGACTTGAGCGCCTGGCCGTGTACCTCATGATGCAAGAGCAACGCTCGGACCCGAGGCGGCGAGATGAGATCGATACCCTTCTGCACGATCTTTTCGCCCCGTGAACATTTCGTCCGCATCTCAGCCGCGCGCTGCATCCGTCCTTCGGTTCGATCGAAACGCTGGTGAAGGTGATCGATTTGGTGTGCTTGAGGCGCGTGTAGCGGTCGTTGAGGCGGCGCAGGAGGAAGCGTGCAACGGCGCACGGTGAACGTCTAGGCCTTCCGTTCGCGCTCGGCGCGGTTCAAAAACGTGACTCGGGTTGGGCGACGTGAAGGTGCAAGTCGTGCGAAACTCAGCACCAGCAAGCGGTCACATTGCGCCTGACGCGGGTGCGCGAGGAGGCGGGGCATGGACGAGCTGCAACCGTTGAATTCGGAGCGCGAGTTGTACACGGGTGGACGCGTGTACGTCGCGTCGTTTTACACGCCTGCCTACACGGACTTCGCGTCGAACGCTGAAGTGCGCTTCGCGCGAGCCCAGACGCCGAGCGACGCGTTCGTGCGCCTCTCGGTCTACATCAACGCCGGGAAGATCGAGGGGGGCGCGATGACGCTGATCGAGGAAAGCGCGTGGAAGGTGCCGTGCTCGGTCGGCCAGCCCATTCCGGGCGATGTGTGCACGTGCTGCGGCGAGCGGCTACGGCGTGTAGGCCAAGGGTAGCGGCTCACGAAGGACCGCTATCCTTTCGCATTGTGCCGCGAAGAAATCACTGACATGCAATGGTTCCGTCTCCTGCCACTGTTGCCAAGGCAATAGGGTAACGGTCGCCCGTATATTGACCATCGACCCAGCGGCAGCAGCATTCTCTACGGCGTGTATGCAGATTTTGCCAGCGGGACCGTCTGGGCCGCGCCGACCTCAGGCCAGCGCTGGACCAAGGCGCAGATCGGCCGGATCGAGAACCCGTCCACCTTCGGCGAGGACGAGGCAGGCGAGCTGTACGTCGCCGAGTACGGCAGCGGACGCCTCCTGAAGCTGGGGCGATAGGCGCTCCTCAGGCCGTAATGCTCACCACCCGGTAGCTCGCCTGACGCTTACCCAGGTTGACCTCAAAGATCTCGCCCATGGCCCGGCCGAGCAGCGCCCGGCCCACCGGACTCTCGGTGGAGACGCGCGGCATCTGCCCGGCGAGGGCTGAAGCTTCCGGCGGACTGACGAGCTGCAACCTCAGCTCACGGCCTGACCCTACGTCGAGCAGGACCACCACTGATCCCAGCCGGGCCTGACTCGCGCCGTCGGCCGAGGCCTCAATCAATACGGCGTGAGACAGCGTTTCCTCAATGTCGGTGATGCGTTCCTGGGTGGCGAGCAGCTCGCGCTGCGCCTCCGCGAGCCCCAGGCTCTCGTTTTCGTTGGCGTGCATCTGCTCCTGAACCACGCGCCGGGCTTCTTCCAGCCGCCTGTACTCGTGTTCCAGCGTCTGTTGTAAGCGCGCGTAGCCACCCTGGGTCAGTTCTATCCTTTGCGTCACCTGCCGTCCCCCGTCCTGTTGATGCGCGCATGGTGACACAGGGTGACACAGGCCGCCTGGAGGGACCCGCGAATATGAACACTGCCCGCAGCCTTTCCCAAGTCCTGCCAAGCTCCGCCTCATGGAAATGAACCGTGCGACAAGCCACACTCCGGCCATGAAGCTACTGCGTTCCAACCAAAGACGCGCCGCTCTCCTGCTCGCCGCCAGCCTCACCGCCGCCGGAACCGTTCCGCACGCGGAGGCGGGCGTGGTTGAAAAGGCTAGGTTCGTGTTTCACCTCGGGGCCGCCTACTACGCCTTCAACACCTGGGTCTGGCGTCCCTACCGGGAGTACAAGTTCCAGGTTGGCGCACCCGGCCAGAAGACCAACATCGTCAAAGCGGGCTTAGCCCTGGCCTTTGCCGCCACCCAGGTCAACGCCGCCATCAAGATGACGCGCAATACCAACGATCCCTTCCTGCAAAAGATCGGCTCGTTGCTGCCGGGCTTCAACAAGTCCGTGAACACCGTCGCGGCTGACCTGCAACGGGGCCGCTTCAACGAGCAGGGCATCCAGAACATCAACCGTCAGACAAACAACCTGCTGAACGCTGCCGACAGCCAAGGCCAGAGGATTCGCCCGGTGGCCGTGCCCATTCCGGGGCTGTAAGCCTGAGAAGTCAACGGAGGGCCGCCCGTCAGCAGCACGGGCGGCCCTCACCCGTTTACGGCGTGTAGCCCAAGGTCGAGCAAGGCAGCAGTCCCCTTGCTCGAGGTGTGTAATGAGCCGTGCCAAGGGAGTATCGCTACGTCGGACCCATCGACATTCTGTTCCGGGCTCAAGGGCGGCCCAGCGGCATGCCTCTCGTCCACCCGTCGGATCTTCGTGGTTGGCTTGACACGCACTCTCCAAGCCGTGAGTCTGTCACCGCTACCTTCTTGGTGGATCTCCAAGCGCGGCTGCTCGTCGCGGAGCGTTACAGCGAACACGTCGTCTGTACGGGTGGAGCGAGCGTTCTTGCGGCGGGTGAAATCGTTTTCGAGCGTGGTCCTAACCTGGCGGTGGGCAGCGTCACGAATCAGTCGACGGGCTACTGCCCTGAGCCAACATGTTGACCGGTCGTGCGCCGAGCGCTCGAACAACTCGACGTCGACTTCCCTAACGGTTTTACACCCGCCGTCGTATTTCGACGCTGCGAACACTGCGATCAGATCAACATCGTGAAAGACGAGGAGTTCACGTGTGCGGTGTGCGCGGCTGCACTCCCGCCGATGTGGAACTTCTCCTGGCGCACCGTCTTACTTCAGCCACAGCAGGATGGCAGCGAACGTCAACATGCCCAGGAAGGTCGCTGCCCGCTTTTCATATCGCGTCGCAACGCGCCGAAAGTGTTTGAGCTGCCCGACGAGGCGCTCGACTCGATTGCGCTCGCTGAAGCTGCTGTTACCGCGGAGCAAGTACGCGGTCTGCTCCCGCTCTACTTCAACCAAGGTCAATAGTTTGATCACCGCTGCGTCACTCGTACACGTATCGCGACCTTTGATCAGCTTGCGCAACGAGAGATTCGAGCTCTCAGTGGTGTTCGTCGTGTAGATCACCTTACGAATCCAAACAGGTACACGAATAACGAAGTGACGCGACTCCAGTTTCAACGCCAAATCTCGCTGATTTACAGGGAGCGACCGTTCCGTGTTGCAGCGAAGGTGGTCAAGGCTTGCTCGACCGCTTGCTCTGTCGGAACTCGATAGATCGCCTTGCCGTCGGCCGCAACCGTACCACTTTGATACGAAAGAGCGGCCCTCTCATGTGGGAGGGCCGCTCTTTGAGCACCTTCAATTGAGACTGCGTCCCAAGGAATCAAGTTCCCCGATGATCTTCTTCTCCGCCCGCACCAATTCCAAAGCCGCACGAGAGTCTGCCGCTCCTCCCGATCGGTGCGCGTCATACGCCCGCTTGAACTCCAAGCCCGCCTGCACCAACGTCGCGAATGAACCCCGGAGCGACATGTCACTTGACGCGTCCATCAATACACTCATCACTTGATGCAGGGACTTCTTCGCGCGGTCGTGCCGTTGCACGCCCTTGATGACGTTCCCACGGCGCAACACGTTCTTGGCTTCACGCAATTCTAGCGTGGCTTCCAAGAGGCGTTGCACGTCCTGCGGGACGCTCGACAAAGGGCGATTGTTCGCCATTGTCATGTTCTCTCGTCCTTCTCGAAAAGCCCTTGAGGAATACCTCGTGGCTCTTCGTCCAAAAGCAGCGCGCTGGCTACCCTTTTGCAAAAAACCCCACGCGTTCAGCGTGGGGCATCTCGGTTTTGGTGGTGCAAAAAATGAGCCGTCGAACCTGCGAATTCGAGCGAAAGAAAGGCGATCAAGACCTCGACTGATGAGCACCAGTCAGCTCAATACCTCTCGGTACTTGCACTCCTGGC
>NZ_QJSX01000037.1 GCF_003217515.1 Deinococcus yavapaiensis KR-236
GCGCGGCGGCGCAGTTCGTCGTCGTGCAACGCCGTGAAGGTGGCGGCGCGCGCGAGGAGGTCGCCGCGGTAGACGTCGAGGGTCACGCGACGACCCGGACGGGCACGCCGACGTCCACGTCCGCCAAGTCGGGATTCGTGGTGACCAGGGTCGCTCGAAGCCGAACGGCGAGTGCCAGGCTGGCCTGGTCCGCCAGGGAGAGGGCGCGGACGCGCGGATCGCGTTGCAGTTCGGCGATGCGAACGGCGTCTTCGGCGGTGAGGTCAAGCGTGGCGAGTCCCTCGATGGTGAGGTCGCGTAGAACGTGATCGGGGCGCGCGCCGACCGTCGCGAGTTGCGCGAGCAAGTCGGCGAGCACGACAGTTGGGATGACGAGGGTGCGGTCAGCGTTCGCGTCGCCGCGACCGTCGAGGGTGCCTTTCAGCCAGCGCCGCAGGGTGCCCGCGTCGAGCACGGTCGTCATGGCTCGACCTCGCCGGGAAGGTCACGAGGTTCGTCTGTCGATTCGTTCGTGTCATTTACGAGCAGGTTCGCGAGAGTGCTGAGGCGTTGGCGCGCGTCGCCTTTGCGCTCGAGAATGAGGCGGTCGCCGTCTCGGTACATCACGAGTCGGGTGCTCGCGTCAAGATCAAGGTCACGTCGGAGTTTTTGTGGCACGACGATGCGGCCTTGGTCGGTCATCTTGATTTCGTGCACATTGAGGTCCGTCATGGCAGAATTGTACATCGGCGTGACCGCATCTTGCATGGTGGTCTTTACTTGACCTAAGGCTAATTAGATCAGGCGGCTCAATGTGTGACACCTGTTCCAGCCATGCCGCGAACAGTGCGCTGTTGGGCATGGTTTGCGTTCGCGGCCCCCTTCAAACCGCATTTGCCTCCAACAACGTGCAGGGGGTTGGTACGGTAGCCCTATGAAGCGCTTCTCACTCCTTGCGGCGTGCTGTGTCCTGCTCTTGAGTTGCGCGTCCGACCCGAGAAAAGCAGCGGTGCAGGATTGCGTCAACAATGTGACGGACGTGGGAACAGCTAAAGGCCATGTCTTCAACGCACAAGAGGTTCAAGTGATGCGAGCGGCTTGCGAGGAAGCAGTGAGGCTGGGCAAATGGCCCTGAGCGAAGTCGACCGTAGACGTCTTGGTTACGCATCGAGTTGGGCCGCCGACGACTCCGAGAAGGAAGGCTGGTTCCAGCAGAGCGGCATCTTGTGCGTCAAGAACTACCGGGCAGAGCGCTGCTGGAGTCGACAGCCGAAGTCATGATGGAGTTCTTGGCTTTGCTTGCCAAGTACAAACGGTGATGGAAGTGTCGAGCTGATTTCCGCAGCCCCCGTTTACTTTTGCGCCACATTCCCCCAGTTGATGGGGTAGCGTTACCACAAGGAGCTATTCCAAGATGAGACATTGCATATTCAATTTCTGGCGTATGCAAAAGCGTCAGATGGCGCTCGTTCATTGCTTCGCCGTACTTCTCGGGCTTGCACTGCTATTTGTTGGGCGTGCCACTTCGCAGGCGAATTCCGAGTATCCGAAGGGCTACACGCCTGCAGCGAAGATCGATAATGTTGCTCTCGCCTTTCATGGCCCAACCACCCCTAGCTTTCGGACAGCGACCATCAAAGCTTTCAGCGAGTCTCGTTTTTACTTTGAAAGCAACAAACAGAAAACTATGGTGGCCGTGGATCAAGCTGACAGCTTGTTCTTGATCTTCACCAATTACAAGAAGGGACAGTTGTCGGGACGTATGCCATCAACGGCCAAATCCGAAATTCGGACTGGGAGGCTGTACATCAGGTGGTACCTAGATTTCACATACGGCGCGACTGTCTTAATGGCAAGGAAGATGGAGATACAGCCAGCCATCGTTGCTAGTGGCGTGAAGCCCACGAAGTTCGGGATGATGATCCTCTTACGCCGCTTGGACAGCCACGAATCTTTAGGTCTTGAGGTGAACCCAAAAGACCTCTCTCCTATAGGTCCGCTAATTTACACGAAGCAAGGCCATGATCCCGTTGAGATTGGCGAGGCGTGCCCAGACCCCACCTATAAGATTTGCTTGTACGAGACTTCTCTCGGCTCCATCAACCCGATTGAGGTCATCTACAACTTCTCATTCAACTAGAAGCGTGACGCCCGCGTAACCCTTTGGTGAGGATCCGAACGCGGTAGTCGCATGGGTGGTACCCATTGTTACCCGACGTTTCCCGGCAGGGGTAACCCGTTGGATTTTAAGAGGGAGAATAAGAATTGCCCCCTCCTACTTTATTTCCCGACCTCGAGCTATTGATTACCTTGGCAAACCTTAAGAGCCGCACCCCTTTTCGCGGGTGGCAGCATCTGATCAATGAAAAGCGCCTATCACATTATGACGGGCGCGAACGTACCAGCGGCTTACACTTATTGTACCGGAGAATGGCGTTTTCTTAAAGCGAGAAGGATTTCACTACTCCCGAGAGAGTTACGTAAAAATCGTATAACTTCCCTTCGATCCTGCGAAAAGTTGTGAAAAGCCAGACCCCGCCTCCGTGAAGGCGGGGGAATGGTGTGTTCGTCAGTGACGTAACACAGTTCGGCCGAACACAAGCAGCGTACACCACTGCAGCTCTTGAGCCACGTCAGAGCTAGACGACCAACTGCGACCAACGACTCCCCTTGGGACACGCCGGGGAGAGATAACCGGCCAGCTCTTAGACCGCCTAACAAAACCTGGCGTGCTGCTTGAAGGTGATCAGGCAACACGCCAACTGCGTGAACGCCAAGAAGATGTCCGCCCGCACCTCGTAC
>NZ_QJSX01000038.1 GCF_003217515.1 Deinococcus yavapaiensis KR-236
TCAAAGCTTGCGAGTGCGGGACGAGGTGCGGGCGGACATCTTTTTGGCGTTCACGCAGTTGGCGTGCTGCCTGATCACCTTCAAGCAGCACGCCAGGTTTTGTTAGGCGGTCTAAGCCCCTCCCAATCACGCCGAAGGGCGGGGGAGGGGCTTGGAGCAGTCACGCCGGAACGCACCGAAGAGGCGGCGAGTTGCAGCGAGATGACAGCAAACGCCAGGCGGTTCGTTCATCTGCAGTTGCCGAGCGAAGCTGGAATCAATAACGTTGGCTCGGGGACACCGCACGGCAAGTCATCGTGGCTGACGCGTCCGCCTTCGGTGAGCACGCGTACCACGACACGCGCGTGAGTGACGTTGACGCGCACGCGTTGCTCCTCGATGGCATCTCGTTCTGGGAGCGTTGCTTGACTGCCTTCCCGGCCTCCCCGTGCGCTTCGCAGGTGCGAGCGCGTCGCGACACTCTCCGCCTTGAACTCGACGCGTTCGGGAAAGCGCAGGTGAGCGGATGAACGACTTCGACCTTAGAGACGAGCTGCGCTTCACGGCGACCGTGCAGGCGTACAAGCGTGGCCTTCCCGAAGCACATTCGCCCGACCCTCTAACAGCCCTTATCGACGTACGATGACAACCCGACCCGACTTGAGTCGCTCCCCCACCTGAGAAACAAGATCACCTTCAAGGCGCCCCTCGCGTAGGTGCCCCAAAAACGAAACCATCTTGCCAGCATAGTCATTCACTCCCTGAACCTCAAATTTTACGATGTCACCCTGAACATCGCCGCGCAAAGGACCGACGAATTCATAACCTGAGCCCTGGGGAAAGTCGGCACGCAACTCCAAATCGCCTTCGAGTTGTACAGCAGTCTGCGTTAGATCGAGACGGAAGGTTGGGTATGGCGCTGCGTCCTCCAACATTGCTCCACTCCAAACACCGCTCAAGGTTGTCGAGGGGCGATCGGGTGACGAAGGTTGGCACGCCGTCAATACGAGCCCGAGGGCAAGCGTCATCGGACCTGCGGCGCGAGCGAAAAGAACTTGTATGTTGGCCAACTTTCTCATACTCCTCCCGTGATCTATGGACAGGCTTCAAAGAGAACAGAAGGTGAAGACGGGGACTCGAGGAGGGTGGGCGTGAAGCGTGACAACGCGAGGCGATGAAGCAAGCACCACGCCAAGCAGTAGGGTCATCGCCACTCGACGACACTGAAAGGGACACTTTCGAACTGAACGTCCTCGTGGAAGATGGTGATCCTCACAAGATTCCAACCGTGTCCCAAATTCATGTCGAACACATCCCGGTAAACGAGCTCACTCGACGTTCGGCACGTTTGCTCGCCCGACAAGCGGGTTGCTTCTGTCGCATACACGTACACGAACTCCTGACTGCCCGTCGTCATGATTCGGCGGTTGCGCACGTACGCGTATCGTTCGCCATTCTTCCAGATTCTTAAAACGAGACCGTTCAACTCCGCGAAGCGGGCACGCGGATTGCTTTGTTGAGCGGTACCGCCGCACGAAGGATCGATGTACGAAGAGTCGGGGTACGGTGCCGTCGGAAGCGGTAAGAGAAATTGCCCGTCCGCTTCAACGGCAACCTGTTGCTGCGGAAGGCCTTCATCGGGACGGAAACTCACGTGGAGCGGCGTCGAGTCTTGAATGGTGACTCGACCCTTGATGACAGCGGATGTGGAAGGCAACGAAACAGGGCTTGGTTGAGGGAACTGCTGGCAAGCGAGCAGCAAGGCGCCCAGGCCGATGAACAGAAAGGACTTCGAAGTCATAGTCGCACGATGATGCAACGGGCATGGCTACGGTATGACGAGTTCTGAATTCGACAGAACGCTCACGCGATCGAAGCGTTCTTGCGCTCACATCGGACATGGAAGGGGAAGTAGAGCCATAAGGCAGAATGCGATGAGTGACACGCCGATCGGCGTGTCACCTTCTTTTGCCCTGAATGAGGTGTCAAGTTCTTGAAGTGCGTCTGAAAAGCGTGCAGGACGAGATTTTCCCGTTTCATGAGGTTGGTCGACGATAGAGGTCGAGGTGATGTCCCGTGAGTCGACCCGCG
>NZ_QJSX01000039.1 GCF_003217515.1 Deinococcus yavapaiensis KR-236
AACGTCACGGCCTCCGACCCGCAAAATCTGGCGTTGACGTACAGCCTCGCTCAAGGCAGCACGCTCCCCGCTGGCTTGTCCTTGAATAGCAGTACCGGCGTCGTGAGTGGCACGCCAAGCACGGCAGGAACGACGAGCGTGACCTTCCAAGTCACCAACAGCGGTGGCGGCACCGCATCGAAGACGATCACGATCACCGTGAACTCGACGAGTGGCTTGCTTGACACGACGTTCGGCACGGGCGGCAAGATCACCACGCCCATCGGGACGTTGGATGACATCGCCAGCGCGTTGGTGGTGCAGTCGGATGGGAAGCTCGTCGCCGCCGGGTACACCTACAACGGCTACAACGGCACGACCACCGACGTCGCGTTGGTGCGGTACAACAGCAACGGCACCCTCGACACCACCTTCGGCACGAACGGCAAGGTCACCACGCCCATCGGAACGTCGAATGACATCGCCAGCGCGTTGGTGGTGCAGTCGGATGGGAAGCTCGTCGCCGCCGGGTACACCTACAACGGTTCGAACTACGATTTCGCGTTGGTACGGTACAACAGCAACGGCACGCTCGACACCACCTTCGGCTCGGGCGGCAAGGTCACCACGCCCATCGGAACGTCGAATGACTTTGCCTACGCGTTGGTGGTGCAGTCGGACGGGAAGCTCGTCGCCGCTGGGTATACCCTCAACGGCACGAACTACGATTTCGCGTTGGTGCGGTACAACAGCAACGGCACCCTCGACACCACCTTCGGCTCGAACGGCAAGGTCATCACGCCCGTCGGAACGTCGGATGACTATGCGTCGGATGACTATGCCCGCGCGTTGGTGATGCAATCCGACGGGAAGCTCGTCGCCGCTGGGTACGCCGTCAACGGCTCAAGCTGGGACGTCGCGTTGGTGCGGTACAACAGCAACGGCACGCTCGACACCACCTTCGGCTCGAACGGCAAGGTCATCACGCCCATCGGGACGTCGGATGACATCGCCAGCGCGTTGGTGGTGCAGTCGGATGGGAAGCTCGTCGCCGCCGGGTACACCTACAACGGCACGACCTATGACTTTGCGTTGGTGCGGTACAACAGCAACGGCACGCTCGACACCACCTTCGGCTCGGGCGGCAAGATCACCACGCCCATCGGGACGTCGGATGACATCGCCAGCGCGTTGGTGGTGCAGTCGGATGGGAAGCTCGTCGCCGCCGGGTACGCCAACGACTCGAACACCGACGTCGCGTTGGTGCGGTACAACAGCAACGGCACGCTCGACACCACCTTCGGCTCGGGCGGCAAGATCACCACGCCCATCGGGACGTCGGGTGGCATCGCCAACGCGTTGGTGGTGCAGTCGGATGGGAAGCTCGTCGCCGCTGGGTACGCCGTCAACGGCTGGACCTATGACTTCGCCTTGGTGCGGTACCTGCCGTAGGAGAGGCCCATGAATATGACCAAGAACGTTTCCCTGCTGGCCGTAGCACTCCTCGTCGGCTGCGCTACGCCACCTCAACCTCCCACCGGTCCTCGCGTGCTGGGCTTGGTGGAAGTCACGGCCGGGCAGGACGCCGCCGTGCAGTGGGTGCGACCCGACGCGGACACCCTGCGCGCCCTCGACCTCACCAGCATCCCCGCCGGTCTCGACGTGCAAGTCGTCCCCACCACCACCCCCTACTTCGACGCAGGCGGCACCCGCTACCTGTACTCGCACCTCAAAGTGCGAAACGGCAAAGGCAGCACCCTCAACAGCGAACTCAAAAACATCACTTTCCTCGCCCTCGACAACGCCAGCACCATCAGCGACACCGCCATCGTCTCCATGCGCAACGCCGCAGGAGCGGCCATCACCAGCGTGGACGTCGCGCGCAGCCTGCGACCCACGCACCGCATGCAAGGAGCGAGTGCGGTCGAACCGCTCGGCGCGGACTTGCAACTGTTCAGCGAAAGCGAAGTGAGTGCCTTCGCCAACAGCTTCCCGTGGGGCTTCGGGGTGCGGCACTGCTTGGACGTGAA
>NZ_QJSX01000040.1 GCF_003217515.1 Deinococcus yavapaiensis KR-236
TTCACGTCCAAGCAGTGCCGCACCCCGAAGCCCCACGGGAAGCTGTTGGCGAAGGCACTCACTTCGCTTTCGCTGAACAGTTGCAAGTCCGCGCCCAACGCTTGCACGACGCTCGAGGTGTCCATGCGGTGGGTGGGTCGCAGGCTGCGCGCGACGTCTACACTGGTGATGGCCGCTCCTGCGGCGTTGCGCATCGAGACGATGGCGGTGTCGCTGATGGTGCTGGCGTTGTCGAGGGCGAGGAAGGTGACGTTTTTGAGTTCGGCGTTGGGGGTGCTGCCTTTACCGTTTCGTACTTTGAGGTGCGAGTACAGGTAGCGGGTGCCGCCTGCGTCGAAGTAGGGGGTGGTGGTGGGCACGACTTGCACGTCGAGACCAGCGGGAATGCTGGTGAGGTCGAGGGCACGTAGGGTGTCCGCGTCGGGTCGCACCCACTGCACGGCGGCGTCCTGCCCGGCGGTGACTTGCACGATGCCCAGCACGCGAGGACCGGTGGGAGCTTGAGGTTGCATGGCACAACCGGCCAGGAGCGCGAGGGAGAACAGAGAAATCTTCTTCATGTGTATCCCTTTCCTAGGGCACATACCGGGTCAACAGAAAACGGTACCCAACATACGGAAACGCGGAACTGCCAGCCAAGACGATCCCAGTGGCAGTCGAGCTGACGGAGTACAATCCAGCGCTGTCAAAGGCGTGAGGCGTCACCGTGATGCCTCCCGTGCCGAAACTCGAATCGAGGGTGCCTTGGGAGGTGTACCGAACGAGTACGATGTTGTCCTTGTACGTGGCATCTTGAACGCGAGCGCCACCGAGCAAAATTTTCCCGTCCGACTGCACAGCCAGCACTTCAGGATTGTCGTTTCTACCGAAGAAGTCCGTGCGGACCAACCCGCCCATGCCGAAGGTCCCGTCGGCTAACCCGTCGAGGTTGAAGCGTCGTATGGCGAAGTCGGCGCTGCCGTTACTCGGGTTGCTACCCTGTCCGGCCACGAGGAGTTTTCCGTCCGGTTGGCGGTCAAGAAGGGCGAGGCTGATGTCGGTCATGACGACGCGACCGGACGAACCGAACGTCGCGTCAATGCTTCCATCGACGTTAAGCCGTGTGAGTGAGTCGCCCGTGGACGCCGATCGCACGGCTAAGACAGCGCGACCGTTCGGTTCGATCAGCAAGCGCGAGATGAAGGCATTCTCGTCATCTACCGGGATCAGCACGCTTCCGTTCGTGCCGAACGTCGCGTCGGGTGTACCGTCCGGCAAGACGCGAATCAGAACGAAGTTTGTGTTAACCGTGTTGTAGTAAGATTCAGGCTTGCGTTCGTATTGCACGCCCGCGTAGGTGACCTTGCCGTCCGTGTGAACGACGGCCGCGCCATAGTTGATGCCCATGTTCATCGGAATGAAGATCACACCGTTCGATCCGAAGGAACCATCGCCCGTTCCATTGCTGGAGAACCGTGTGATAAACATCGAGCGGCCATTTGGATCTTGATCGCTGTCTCCCACCACAATGACGCTTCCGTCGGGTTGCACGCGCATGTCGATCGGGGAGTCGTTGGCAGGCCCGAGGGTAGCGTACGTGAGGCCGCCTGTTCCGAACGTCGCGTCGAGGGTGCCGTTCGGCTGGTAGCGGGCGAGTGCGACGTCTATGTCACCACGGTCCGTGATGTAAGACGCGAGAACGAGGAGTTTTCCATCGGCGAGAACGAGGGTTTTCCTGGGGTATCCGTAACGCTCGGGGCCTTGAGTGACGTAGCCGTTCGTGCCAAAGGTGAAGTCGAGGGTGCCTGGTACGGTGACGACGGACAGGGTGAAGCTTTTCGACAGTGATAAGCCTTCGTTGTCCGTCGCGGTCAATGTGACACTCACCGTTCCAGGCGAGGACGGCAGCATCTGACTGGCTTTCACGCGCAACTGCCCGTTCGTCACTTCGAACCGCGCGTCACTCACGCT
>NZ_QJSX01000041.1 GCF_003217515.1 Deinococcus yavapaiensis KR-236
TTGTTCGCGTGGCTGTGAAACCCCGTAAGGGTTTCGTTTGAAGCTCTGGAGCCTCTCGGGGGAGAGACCGTCTTCACCATCCTGTCGGATGGCCCTTGCAATTCAAGCTTCTTCCGTTGTCATGCTTCGCGAGACTCGCGTCTCTGTGCGCGTTCGGGTTGGTTCCCTCAACGACTCAGTTAGTATACTCTTTGTTATCAAACTTGTCAATAGCTCGAGTATTTAAGTTGAGCGCGTTTCGCGCAGGTCTTTATAGTAGAGCAACCTCAAGCAGCTGTCAACTCCGTGTCAGGATGAGATCGCTCATTCCCACCTACCGAAGCGACCTACTTCGGCAAGGTTCACAAGAATACTCCCTCGCCCTGCTTCTGTCAAGAGCAGAATAAAGGGACGTGCTCGAGCGCTCCAAGGCGGCATACCGAAATGCGCGGCGACCGTCGTCCCCAGCAAGAAGTAGATCGAGCACGCCTCTCGGCCGGACTCTCGTGTCACTTGATGGGGCTGGAGTGCACCTCCTTCTCCCCTCCTGCAGCAACGAGTCACTTTGGACGAGTTGCTCTCGAGCAGCGCGGCCTTGTCATTTGATGCACACCGCGAAAGCTTGAGGGTGCAGTCACTGATCAGTGCAAAAGTTCGGTGGGTGATTCCGACGTGTCATGTCGGCGGAGCCGTCCGGCTTATTGCGCGTTCCTACCGTCCTTTTGCACAACTTCGACCCTCTCATTTCGCTGCCAGTCTTCGACATAGCCCGACAACGTGTACCCCACCGATTTGTACAGCGCCATTGCCGCGGCAAGCCTCTCGAAGGTATATATCGAGATTTTTTCCGCGCCCAGCACGATCAGTCGGCGTGTGACTTCCTGCACCACCAGCTGCCCTAAGCCCCGCTTCCGGAAATCGGGATGGGTGCCCACCGGTTCTTGAATGCCGTTGCGAGTTTGCGGATCGTACCAGCCGAGTGCATAAGCGGCCAACGCTCCATCCGGGGCTACCAGCACCATGTCGAGGTCAGCGCGGTAACTCGGCGCGGCCCGCAGATGTTCATACGCCTCCAGCGTGACTTTAGAGGGGTGCCAGACGGCTCGGTGCAATGCCACCCGCTTGGCCTTGAGGTCGGGATCGTCCGTGACGGATGAAAAGGAAAAACCGTTCGGCAGCGTTGGTGTGGGCACGCCCTGCACGACAGGCCGATACACAAAGCAACACATGCGTTCACCCGTTCGTGAAAAGTCAGCTCGTTCCAAGGCCCGCGTCAACGCCTCGTCGCCTGCATCGGCCGCAACGGTCAGTGACTTTTGCGTGTTGGCTGCAGCTTTTGCCTGCGCGAAGGCCAGCATCTCGTCGAGCACCGCTGAAGGAGTGTGCGGAGCCGCCTGAAGGGTGGCCCATTCAGGCGGCTTGTTGAACACAAATCCCAGCAGCTTGCCCGCATCGTCGTGAAACAACTCGATGCCTTCCTGCGGATCGAACACGGTGTTCTGGCGGATCCACCACGTCAAGTCGCCGGGGTGGAGGTAGCCTGCTTGCGAGTTGGCGACGTTGACCCTCGACAGGAAGTCCAAGAGGACTCGAAAGTCCGCGTCATCGCGGTAGGGACGGTGAGACATAAAAGCAGTGTGCGGCGCTCAACGCCTCAGAACATGCGTCAACGAGCTTATCTCTGGGTATAGAGCGCAAGGACGCTCCCGTCGTTGAGCATTGACTGACCTCAGTTGCCCTCGAGTGGAACGCGACGACGTCCCGCACGTTCACAACAATGATTCATCGTCCGAACCACCCGCGTAACTTCTGCGGTGATCAATAAAGTGCGTCTGAAAAGCGTGCAGGACGAGATTTTCCCGTTTCATGAGGTTGGTCGACGATAGAGGTCGAGGTGATGTCCCGTGAGTCGACCCGCG
>NZ_QJSX01000042.1 GCF_003217515.1 Deinococcus yavapaiensis KR-236
GCGTCCGACACCTGTGATGAAACGCCGCGATCGGAGGAAGTGCGGACGAAACGGCATCGGTTGTGCCCGTCTCGAATGACAGATCAAAGTTGACGGCCCACTAAGGCCTGCTCGTTGTGCGGGCGCGCAACACAACACCACAAGCAGGAAATGGTGAAGGGTGCCAAGCTATGCGCTACGCGTGCGCTACAGATGAAGCTGTAGGAGGGACGCTGAAGTTATAGGGCGGAGAATAGCTTGGAAAATGTTGTTCCAGTAGGAGGAAAAATTCGATGAGGGATGGCGAAGCGAGTGAATGATGAACTTGACACGGTAGGGGTCAGCGATTCAAATCCGCTCGAGTCTACCAGCAGGACGGCATTTCTGCCGTCCGCTTCTTTTTCACTACCCCTGTAATACCCCTATGACGCTGACGCTTCCTTCACTCTCCACCTCAGTGCTCGAAGGCGCCTTGGAGCCGAGCAAGGCACTCATAGGAGTGCCGCCAGCAACGTCTGCTTGCGCTTCTCCGCTTGCGAGTGCGCGTACCGCGCGAGGGTGATGCACGGATCGGAGTGTCCCTCGACGTCTGCCGCGACGCGCGGATCCGCGCCCGACTCGATCAACCTAGACACGAACGTATGCTGAAGACCTTGAATGCGCATCGTCGTGTCCAAGCCCGCCTCGGTGAGGATGGATCGCCAGTCGCGCCGCACGTTGTGCTGCGATTGCGTGGTCCCCGCCAGGCTCGGGAAGACCCAGCCGCGCTCGGAGGCGTTCAGGCCCCGCGTGATGAGTTGGAAGCGGTGTTCTCGGAGAATCGCCCAGAGGTCCGCGTCGAAGTACAACGTGCGGAAGCTCGCGCTGGTTTTCGGGGTGGTGATGACGGGCTTGTTGTCTTGCGTGACGACGCTGCGTTGCACTGCCAGCGTTCCAACCTTCCCCCGATCGTCCCACGTGAGGTCGTTCCATTGAAGGCCGAGGGCTTCACCGTGCCGCAGGCCAAGCGCGGCAATCGTCGCGAACAACGCGAACTGCCGATGCCCACGCGCCACAGTCAGCGGCTTCTGCAGTTCGACAGGGGAGAGGTCCCGGCCGATCTTCTCTTATACAGGGCAGTGCGGCGAGGACGCCGGGGTTCGAGCGAGTCACGCCGTGCCGGACGGTTGCGGTGACGTACCACGCCGCGCGCTCTGCGTACATCCGCTCGAGGGCGGCCAGTTAGAGGTTCGCGATGGGGACGCTGCCCGTCGGGTTGTTCTTCATGAGGCTCGCGATGTGCTCGTGTTTGAGTTCGATATGACGCCACTTTGCAAAACGAAGCGACCGCCCGGCCCCTCACCGGCTTTCCCCCTGAAGACGTCTCCCTCGTCGCACAAGTTATCAAAGCCGTCACGGACAGCGACCAACCCTCCACCAGCCAAGTCAAAGCGTTCGCGGAAACCGTCCGTGACTTTCACAACACCGGGGTCGTCGAACATCTCGACACGGGCGAACAAGTCCCCTGGACGGAGTTGCCCGATGCCGCTCGACTCGCCGTGCTACGCGAGAACGTCACGAATAACGCGTACGAACGCCTGCAAGGCCAGAAGAACCACATCGAGGACAGCAGCCCGAACGTCATCGACTGGCTCGAGGACTAAGACCGCCTAACAAAACCTCAGATTGAGTTGCGAGGCTTGGGTATGCCCAAGCCTCTTGTCAGTGACGAACTCTGGGCGTTGATTCACCCCCTGC
>NZ_QJSX01000044.1 GCF_003217515.1 Deinococcus yavapaiensis KR-236
AGGGACGTGGTGCAACACGGCCAAACCATCGCCGTGGGCGGCTTCGGTTTGTGCGGCATCCCCGAAGCGCTCATTCTCGCCCTGCGCGACAGTGGCACCCGCCACCTCACCGTCGTCAGCAACAACGCCGGCATCGACGACTGGGGCCTCGGCCTCCTGCTCCACACCCGCCAAATCACCAAGATGATCAGCAGTTACGTCGGTGAAAACGCCGAGTTCGAACGCCAATACCTCAGCGGTGAACTCCACATCGAATTCGTACCGCAAGGCACCCTCGCCGAACGCCTACGCGCCGGGGGCGCCGGCATTCCCGGCTTCTACACCCGCACCGGTGTCGGCACGCCCGTCGCCGACGGCAAAGAACACAAAGACTTCGACGGCGTCACCTACCTGCTCGAACGCGGCATTCGCGCCGACGTCTCCCTCGTCAAAGCTTGGAAGGCCGACCGTGCCGGCAACCTCATCTACCGCAAAACCGCGCGCAACTTCAACCCGATGGTCGCCACGTGCGGTCGCGTCACCATCGCCGAAGTCGAGCAGATCGTCGAGGTCGGCGAACTCGACCCGGACGCCATTCACACGCCGGGCATCTTCGTCGATCGCGTGATCGTCAACGCCACGCCCGTCAAACGCATCGAGCAAAGGACGGTGAGGGTGTAATGGCGTGGAGTCGAGAAGACATGGCGCGGCGCGCCGCGTTGGAGTTACGCGACGGCATGTACGTGAATTTGGGGATCGGCATGCCGACGTTGGTGGCGAACTTCATTCCCGAGGGCGTGAACGTGACGTTGCAAAGCGAGAACGGCTTGCTGGGCTTGGGGCCGTTTCCTCGGGAAGCGGACGTGGACGCGGACTTGATCAATGCGGGCAAGCAGACGGTGACGATTCAAGCGGGCGGCAGTTACTTCAGTAGCGCGGATTCGTTCGCGATGATTCGTGGTGGACACATCGACGTGGCGATTTTGGGGGCGATGCAAGTGTCAGCGTCGGGGGACCTGGCGAACTGGATGATTCCCGGCAAGATGGTCAAGGGGATGGGCGGCGCGATGGATTTGGTGGCGGGCGTGCGGCGGGTGGTGGTGTTGATGGAGCACACGGCGAAGGGGGGTGGCTTCAAGTTGGTGGAGCGATGCTCGTTGCCGTTGACGGGGTTGGGGGTGGTGCAGCGGGTGATCACGGAGTTGGGGGTGGTGGACGTGACGCCCGACGGGTTGGTGTTGGTGGAGGTGGCGCCGGGCGTGGAGGGGCGGGACGTGCAGCGGCAGACGGGCGCTCCTCTTCACCTCCGCG
>NZ_QJSX01000045.1 GCF_003217515.1 Deinococcus yavapaiensis KR-236
CGACCGCTCTGCAAGACGGCATGCTGCGCGTGGACGTGATCGCGTACAGCGACGGGTGGCAAGGCAACGGCGTGTACCCGGTGGTGTTGACGTTGGCTTGCACGTCCACGGGGCAGAGCGTGGACGTGCAAGCCAACGTCGTCGTCACCAACAACGGGCAATAACACGCGCCAACAGCGACGAGCGGAAACCACAGCGGTTCCTGCTCGTCGCCGAATGGACTTGGTTGGCATGCCTCGGTAGACCCCTCGTTCCGACGACGCGTCCCGCCGCCCAGTTTGCCGAGTTGGGACACGTGAACCGCCGCTGGAGGAAGGCGCGAAGTTTTCCGCCGAGCACGAGGCCCAGGTGGCTGCACTCCTCGCTCCCATCCAGGCGTTCCGACCCTCGTTACTCGTCGGGTTTGAGCGAGCAGGGCTCGCGTCGTGGACGCTACACCGACAGGATGAACTTGCTCGCGCACTTCCCGTTGAATGTCGTGGAGGGCTGACGGTGCGGCAGAGAAAGTGAGACCGCGAGAGTTGCCGGTCGTGCTGTATAAGAACGGGCTCCTGGCGCTCGTTTCGTCAAGAAGGCCGCGAATGATCGCGAGGCACGTCCTGAAGGTTACAGTTCGGGCTCGCGAACGAACGGCTCCGCGTCGAACTCTTCCATCACGAGGCCAAGGAGCTTGCCGACGGTGTTCTTCACGTCCTTGGGCGCTTGGACGAAGGTGCCGTCGAGGCGAACGTCGAGCGTCCGACCGGGTACGACGCGTAACTCGACGTCCGCGCCGAACTCACGTTCGACGTTCGGTTGGAGTTGTTCGTGCACCCAGTCGAGAACAGCGGTCTCGTCGATGGTCGGGCCGGGCAGCATGGCACCGTTCTTGTC
This sequence comes from Deinococcus yavapaiensis KR-236, assembly GCF_003217515.1. Taxonomy (NCBI): domain Bacteria; kingdom Thermotogati; phylum Deinococcota; class Deinococci; order Deinococcales; family Deinococcaceae; genus Deinococcus; species Deinococcus yavapaiensis. The sequence continues at coordinate 874 of NZ_QJSX01000045.1, forward strand.
GCGTTTCGGTGTCGGCTGTTGGATAGCGAACTTCACCGTGATCATTTTTCCCATAACGTAATAGTGACGAAGGATGGAGGCGGGCACAAGTACGCCATAGGGCATCCTTAGCTCATCGATCGAGTTCCACGTCATTCGCGGTCTTCGCTTCCTCTGTCGCCGGTCTCCATGTTCGACGGTGCCTCGTGCGGAGAACTTCTCGGAACTGCAGGCGCGGAGCGAAGACCGGTCGCATCCGATCACGTCTCGTTGTTAGGCTGAGGACATGAACCTCATGGCAGTCTTCAGCCACCCGGACGACGAGTGCGGTTGCGCCGCCACCCTCGCCAAGCACGCCCAGCGAGGTGACAACGTCCTCATCGTCTGGACGACGTACGGCGAGATGTCCAGCAAGTTCAA
>NZ_QJSX01000046.1 GCF_003217515.1 Deinococcus yavapaiensis KR-236
GTCGTTCCGGTCGTGTCGGTCGTTCCGGTCGTGGTGTCGGTCGTGGTGCCGGTATCGTCGGTTTGAGCAAACGCAGGCATCGGCAAGGCGACCAGGGCGAACACCGCCAGCAGCAACTTCAATTTCGACATAGCACACTCCTTGGTGGAATCGAGGTGGAACCCTTCAAGCAACCGCAACTCAATGATGGTGATGCGACCTCAACGCCGATCGGTGCCGTCGTTCCGGGACGGCAACCCCTCGGCGTCCTCGTCCAGCACCGTGCCCGACCGCTCCAGCAACCCGCGGTCATCGCGCTGCGACGTCGTGCCCGTCAGCCCGCCCGCGTTCGTCACGCCCGTCGTGCTCGCCGTGACGTCCCCCGTGTTGTTCACGTCCAGCACTTCCCGCCCGACCGTTTCCGTGAACGTCTGCGTCTGGCGGACTTCCCGCTCGCCAATCGTGACTTCCTCCGTCACGAACGCTTGCTTGCGCACTTCCGCCCGTTCGGCTTCGAGGTCCACGCGAATCGTCTCGTTGCCCGCGCCGAGTGACACGTCGCCGTTCACCGGCGTCGGGTTCGTCACGGCGTGACGTTCGATGACGATTTCCTCGTGCGTCAAGCTGACGGGCACCTGCTCGGTGCGCGTCTCGACGTGCTTGCCGACTTCGACGCTGCCGGCGTGCACGCGCTCTTTTTGCACGGCGAGGCGTTCTTCGAGCAGGTGCAGGCGTTGCGGCGTCTGGAACAAGTCCGTGTTCGACGTCGAGGTGCTCGAGGTGGTGGCGTTCGTGGTGGCGTGCAGAACGCGTTCGTCTTGCACGCTCGACGTGGTGGCGTCGCTGGTGGGGGCGAGGGTGCCGTCACGACCCGCGAGGCGGTACTGGCTGCTGTCGTTGTCGTCGTACGTGTACGCTTCGTCGTCGCTGTACGCGTGCAGGGCGGCGAGACGCTCGTGGGTCAAGCCGTCGAAGTGCACGCCGTCGTCTTCGATGCGGGCGTAGCCGATGGGGACGATGACGAGGCGGGTGTTGGTGTCGACGACGAGGTAGCGGATTTTATGACCGCCGTCCGGGTCGACGAGGGCGCCGCGGATGGTGCCGACGCGTCCGGCGTCGGTGGTGTAGGCGGCTTCACCGGTCGGGTCGTAGATGCCTTCGCCGCGCAGGTCGTAACCGCCGTCTCGCTGCAAGTCATATAACGTTACCAATCTGGCCATGTCGCTCCTCTCCAGCCTTCCTTCGGCTGCTTGGCATAGT
>NZ_QJSX01000047.1 GCF_003217515.1 Deinococcus yavapaiensis KR-236
ACGTTTGAGCGGACGAAGCCGCACGTGAACGTCGGCACCATCGGCCACGTCGACCACGGCAAGACCACCCTCACCGCCGCGATCACGTTCACGGCCGCCGCCGCCGACCCCACCGTCGAAAAGCTGGCGTACGACCAAATCGACAAGGCGCCCGAAGAAAAAGCCCGCGGCATCACCATCAACACCGCGCACGTCGAATACAACACCCCCAGCCGACACTACTCCCACGTCGACTGCCCCGGCCACGCCGACTACGTCAAAAACATGATCACCGGCGCCGCCCAAATGGACGGAGCCATCCTCGTGTGCAGCGCCGCCGACGGCCCCATGCCGCAAACCCGCGAGCACATCCTGCTCGCCCGTCAAGTCGGCGTGCCCTACATCGTGGTGTTCCTCAACAAAGTCGACATGGTCGACGACGAAGAACTCCTCGAACTCGTCGAAATGGAAGTGCGTGAACTGCTCTCCCGCTACGAGTTCCCCGGCGACGACCTGCCCGTCATTCGCGGCTCGGCGTTGCAAGCCCTCGAAGCGCTGCAAGGCAACCCCAAAACCCAACGCGGTGAAAACCAATGGGTCGATAAAATCTGGGAGTTGCTCGACGCCATCGACGCGTACATCCCCACCCCCGAACGCGCCACCGACAAAGCCTTCTTGATGCCCGTCGAAGACGTCTTCACCATCACCGGACGCGGCACGGTCGCGACGGGACGCGTGGAACGCGGCGTCGTCAAAGTGCAAGACGAAGTGGAAATCGTCGGCTTGCGTGACACGCGCAAAACCACGGTGACCGGCATCGAAATGCACCGCAAGTTGCTCGACCAAGGCATGGCGGGCGACAACGTGGGCGTGCTGCTGCGCGGCGTGGCGCGTGACGACGTGGAACGCGGTCAAGTGCTGGCCAAGCCGGGCTCGATCACGCCGCACACCAAGTTCGAAGCGAGCGTGTACGTGCTGAGCAAAGAAGAAGGCGGGCGTCACAGCGCGTTCTTCGGCGGGTACCGCCCGCAGTTCTACTTCCGCACGACGGACGTCACGGGCGTCGTGGAGCTTCCCGGCGGCGTGGAAATGGTAATGCCGGGCGATAACGTGTCGTTCACGGTGGAATTGATCAAGCCGATCGCCATGGAGGAAGGCTTGCGCTTCGCGATTCGCGAAGGCGGTCGTACCGTCGGCGCCGGCGTCGTCACCAAGGT
>NZ_QJSX01000050.1 GCF_003217515.1 Deinococcus yavapaiensis KR-236
TTCGAGTTGCGCTTTTTCGAGGTGCAGCACCGCGTGCCGACGCTGGCAGTGCGGGTGGAGGGCGGCGGCAAGGTGCTGGCGTACAGTGCGGACAGCGTGCCGTGCGACGCGCTCGTAGCGTGCGCGCGCGAAGCGGATCTGTTCGTGTGCGACGCCCTGGTCGCGGAGTCCGACGGGAAGGACGCGGCGCGTCGGGCGGCGGCCCTGGTGCACCCGACGGCGAGGGAAGCGGGTGAGATGGCGAGGGCGGCAGGGGCGAAGTCTTTGGCGCTGGTGCATCTGGCCCGCTTTGCCACACGTGACCGTGTGCTCGCCGAGGGGCAGGCCGCGTTCGAAGGCCAGACGGCGGTTCCGGATGATGGGACAGTACTCCCGGTCTAAGGTGACAGATCAAAGCTGACGTGCCACTCTGGGTCTTCCGAGAAGCGTCGAATCGGCGGACGTGGTTCAACGTCCGCTTCACAAGCGCCTCGGTTCCAAGACGCTCACCGACTTTGTGACCCAGCTACACCGCGAGTCGTTCGCTTCGGAGACTACCAGGAGGCGAGTTCGTCCTTGAGATCGTCGGCGGGCAACTCCGCGTAGCCTTTGCGCGTCGTGTCCACCGAGGCGTGACCGAGGTGCGCGGCGACACGCGTGAAGTCGCGAAGTTGCTTCACGAGGCGCGTGCCCGCGTACTTCCGCCCGGCGTGGAAACCTCGAAAGGAAACGCCCGCCGCTTGAAAGGCCTTCTCGACGTGGTGTCGCGCGCCCATCACCGTGCGGTAGCGGAACACGAACGAGCTCGGCGTGGTGCGCTTTCCGTCCGCGTGCTCCGGGCCGCCCGGGCCGTATCGAGCGCGGTACGCGCGCGTGGCGCGCGCGAGGCTGGTGCTCATGGTGACGACGCGGCCCTTGCGGCCTTTGCCGCTGCGAACGTGCACGCGCCGCGCGCCTTCGTCGAGGTCGCGCCACTCGAGGTCGAGCGCTTCACGAATGCGCAAGCCGGCGTGCGCGACGAGGAACAACAAGAACTTGACGTGCGCGTCGGCGTGTTCGAGCACGTCGGCGAGGTCGTCGTCGCTGTACGGCGGACGTTTGAC